>DCTS01000022.1:42775-43067 GCA_002329645.1 Lachnoclostridium sp. UBA1434
AGCAGCTGTTGAGGAAGGTATTGTAGCAGGCGGCGGTTCGGTATTCATCCATGCTGCCAAGGAAGTAGCCAAATTTGCTGAAGGGCTTAGCGGCGATGAGAGAACAGGTGCCAACATTGTTCTTAAGTCCCTGGAATCCCCGTTATACTGCATAGTTGAAAATGCAGGATTTGAAGGCGCCGTTGTTGTTAATAAGGTTAAGGAAAGCAATCCCGGCATAGGCTTCGATGCTCTTAAGGAAGAGTATGTGAATATGGTGGAAGCAGGAATCCTTGATCCTACCAAGGTTGCA
>DCTS01000022.1:43090-104565 GCA_002329645.1 Lachnoclostridium sp. UBA1434
GCGGCGGAATGGGAATGATGTAATATAAATTAAGAGTTTAATATATAATAAAAAGGAAACGGATAAAACATACAGAACAGGTTTTATCCGTTTCCTTTTATATATTTCCTTTTGCCGGACCGCATGTGCCCGGCCGGCACACTTTCTTAAGGATACTCATAATAAAATACTGGTATACATTTTCAACTTTCCAGGGTCATTCTTCTGACCTGAGCCAGGGCTTGTCTTACTGCGGGTATAAGCAGAATTAATACGGTCAATATAACTTCGGGAATAATATAGGAAGCATTATAAATCAGGGAATATATTATTACATTCCGGTCTCCCGCAAATTCCGAGAAGAATATAATCCCGCTCAATACATGGCATATGTATCTGCCTGCCGCACCAAGAATATATCCTTTTATGATGCCGAATCTGGAGTTGGAGAATAAGCCTGCAAGCCCAAGGCAGCCGAAAGCTACGGGATAATCCAGTAATGGCTGTATCAAGGTTACTGCATAGGGCTTGAGTACAAAATCAAGCAAGCCGTATGCCACACCGGTTATAATTCCAATCCGGGTACCATACAGGTAGCCTATAAAGCATATGAAAAACATCCTGAACAAGGTTATGGAACCGCCGAACGGAAGCTCATACACCGTATATATTGAGGTTACCACGGCAAGAGTCATGGCTGCCGCACAGACAGCAATCTGCCTGGCCTTAAGCTTGCTTTTTTGACCGCCAAGAGCAAGCATGGCAGCAAACAGAAGAATTATAACCGCAAGAAGAACCAGATTACCCGCAAGAGTAGGCTGGAAGGAACCATCCTCCGGGTTGCTGAAGATTAATAAATCATAGAGCTTTTGAAGCATAAAAAAACCTCCTTAGACTACTAAAGAGGGGATACGTAGTGCTTCCTTACGCCGGCATTACCCGGATCAAGTGATGAGGGTCGGCATGATCAGTCATGCCTCTCAGCAATCGCTCCCCTAGCTTTTAGTGAATTACTTTATTATCTGCTTTATAATAATCTATTTGACGGGTTATGTCAAGCAAACAATTTTACCACAATAACACCAATTATATTCCGTAATTTTTATTCCGCAAGCCGGCTTACAGCCACATAGACACCTGAAATCTTGTACCAGGTGGCAAAATCTACAATTCCGCTTGCCGGCAAATCGAATATCTGCTGAAAGGCCCTTACTGCATTGGCCGTATTCTCATTATATTGTCCGGTGACTGCCACCTTAGGAATAGCTTTGTATATATCCGATATGGTATTAAGCTGCTCCTGTATCATCCTGACATCGTCACCGCTTGCTCCGATATTAAGGTTTTGGCCTGGCCATGATGCTGGAACCCCTGAAACCTGGGGAGCTGTATTTATGAAAATAGAGCTGCCGTAAAAATTTCGCAGGATACTTATTGCGTCATATCCCTGGTCACCCAGATCCTTGGAGCCCCATTGCGTCATCCAGTTCGGGCACTGTACCCTGTATCCGTCGCAGTACTGGGTAAGAATTGGCTGCCTGACATTAGGCCTTGACAGGAAGTTGATGAAAAGCTGATCCACCTCAAGCCCGATATTACTGAAAATATTTCTGCCCGGTACCCATTTATGGTCGAATGCGGTGGAGGAGGTTACGGTAAAATTGAAGCCCTGGTTGCGGTACCATTCCGTAAATACCCGGTTAAGGGTAAATGATAATATTGCTAGTATATTGGCTTGTATGGTAGACAAGGGCCAGGTGTCATAGATCTCGCTTGAGGCTACATTCTTGATATAGTCGCGGAATCTCACATAATGGTTGGCTGCGGAGGTATCTGCAGGCGGGCCGTCATGTACAATAACAAATTCGGGTATTACAACCTGACGAAGAACAATTTCATCGGCTTCTTCCACAGGCTTGATCTCCGGCTCGGCTATCTTGGGTGGGAAATCACCAAAGAGTGTGTGGGGCGGAATTACATAAAGCCTGCCTGCCTCATCATCGGGCGCCTCGGTGAGGGTGATGTCCTGAAGGGCGGTTGTTTCCGGCAAAACATCCATGCTTGCTATGGTTACGGGAGAAAAGCCGGAGGCTTCAGCTCTTATATTATATTCCGAATAGGGCTGCCGATCAGACGGTTCGAGGCTGTAATCCACGGGAGGAGCCGGAAGCTCTATTTCACCGGTTAGCCCGGATACATTCGTTGACAGAACCTCGATGACTTTATCAGGCCTGTCAACCGGAGAAATGCTGACAGAGACTCCTTCAACGGGTGCAAGGTCCGGTCTTGTACAGCGGACTCTCAGGCGTCCTAAGCTTTGTGTCCCCATTTGCGCCGGATACATCCTGATATTCCCGGCATAGACAGAGTGAAGGTTATTATCACGGCCGGAGCCTGATTTTATTTTGGATGGATTATTCATATACATTACCCCATATATACGGTCAATATTAAAATATGATATTTAATGTTACCTGTGACTGTCACTCGGCAAGTCTGGTGACACCGACATATATTTGTGATATTTTATACCAGGTTCCCCTGTCAACAATGCCTGTAACAGGCAGGCTGAATATTCTTTGAAAGGTTCTTACTGCTTCTGCAGTTCTTATTCCATATATTCCGTCCACAACCAGGGTGGGTATTGCGGTATATACCTGAGCTATCCTGTTAAGCTGCTGCTGGATGGTGCGAACATTATTGCCCCTCGATCCCTGGGACAGACTGGTGCCGGGCCAGGATGCGGGAACACCCGACACCTGTTTTGCGGTATTTATGAATATTGAGCTGCCATAAAAATTACGTAATATATCTATGGCATCATATCCCTGATCACCCAAGTCCTTGGAGCCCCATTGGGTCATCCAGCCGGGGCAGGAAGTCCTGTAGCCGTCACAATACTGGGTAAGTATCGGCTGAACCACATTCGGCCGGGAAAGATAATTGACAAATACCGAATCTACGACAAATCCGATGTTTTCGAATATATTCCGTCCGTTAATCCATTTGTGGTCGTAAGCTGTGGAAGAGGTTATTGTGAAATTAAAGCCCTGGTTAAAGTACCATTCGGTAAAAACCCGGTTAAGGGTGAAAGAAAGTATGGCAAGCACATTGGCATAAATGGTTGATTCGGGCCAGGTTGCGTAAATCTCGCTGGAGGCCACATTCTTAATATAATCACGAAACCTGACATAATGATTTGCCGCTGCGGTATCGGTGGGCGGACCGTCATGGACAATTATAAACTCGGGTATGACTACGCCTGCCAATACTATTTCTCCTGTTTCCGCAACGGGTTTAATCTCTTCCTCGGGAATTTTAGGAGGATATTCCGCATACAGGGTATGAGGAGATATTACAAAAAGCTCTTCCTCCTCAACGCCCTCAGGTGCGGGCACAAGCCTTGCCTCATGCTCAGCCGTAACCTCGGGTAAAATTTCTATTCCGGAGAAATTGGCAGTGGAATAGCCGGGGGCTGTCACTCTCAGGTTATAAAGCGAAAATGGCTGTTCGGAGGAAGGAGCAAGACTGTAATCAACGGGAGGCGCAGGCAGCTCGATTACCTGGGACAAGCCGGAGGCATCCGTAATGAGCTGCTCAATTATTGTTTCCGGTTCACTTGGAGATGAAATACTTATCGTGGCATTTTCAACAGGAAGAACATCGGTGATGGTGACGCGGGCACGAAGCCTGCCAAAGGATTGTGTCCCCATTTGCGCGGGGTATATTCTTAAACCGGATGATTTTATCGTATCTTTGCTGAAGATGCGGGCATGGTCCATTTATAGAACCCCCATCCATTCATTTATTATTACGTTATGATTGGATTTTTGAATTGTGAATAATATTTAGCGCAAAAAAATTAACAGAAATAAAGGGGTTGTTTCAAAACTGATTGCTTAATTAGAGGAGAAACAGCTCTTTTTTATAATATTATCAAGAATGCAGATTCCGAAGAACTCGAAAAATGGTAAAGTTAGTTATGCATTATTTATATGCCAAAAATAAAGGACGTGTTTCAATCCAACTAAAATGTCATTTTTGAAACACGTCCTTCGTAATATATTATACCTTTGATTATTGCACCGTTGTAAGTCAGTATTACTTCTTTTCAATAGTTGTCTGCAGTGAAGCCTGAGCGGCTTGCAAAGCCTTTTCTGCCATTTCCTTCATGGCCTTTCGTATCGCTTCCAGATCAAAGCTTTTTTCTAGAAATTCACTGAGTTGCTCTACCGTAGGAGCCGTATCATTTGCCTCGGTCTCCGCATCATCAGCCTTGCCGTTAAAGAATTCCTCCAGTGCTTTGCGTAAATCCTGTACAGGAACCATATTCAGCTCAGGATGATTGTCGAAATATTCTTCAAACAAAGCAACCTGTTCCGTACTTGTTACAATTACCATGCACTTATCAAACTTACGGCTGCCATCGTCATTTACTGCATCAATTTCAGCAAATAAATAAGTAAGTCCAAGGTTCTTTGCAGTAATTCGGCCGCTGGCGCTGACAGATGCTATAGTCGGGTCATAGCTGGAAAACTTAGCGCTTTCAGTGGTATTAAGAGGCTTCATGGTAACACTTAGGGTGTCACACGAATTAAGTCCAAGTATGATCCTGGTTTTAGCCATCTTAACGCTGAAAGCAGGTGGTCCGACAATTACATCACATGTCAGGGTTGTTGAGGTATCGCCGCTTTTTACGGTTACTTCAATTGATGTGGAGCCTACCTTATTGGCAGTTATTTCACCGGTATCATTGACCGAGGCGATGCTCGGATCAGCAGATTTAAAACTAACTTTAGCATCTGCACCGGTATTGTATACCTTTAAAGCAAATGTCTTGCCTTTAACCAGCGGGATGCTCTTCAAGTTAAGCTTATAGTCCGGGGTTTTCTCCTTTTCAATGGTAGTAGCATATGCTATGTCGGGTCCGGAAGGCAATACTTCCGGGAGGGCAATAACCAGGAAAAGAAGTAAGCCAATTGAAACCAGTAATCTGGTCAAATTAATTTTTCTCATGGCACTTCCTCCAAAGAATTGTGTATTCCTTTTGTCACATCCTATTTTCTAGTACTAAATTATCATTTGATTTTGTCAGAAACGTGTCATATTGGAAAATAGTTTATGAATTTATTACATCTATTTGTACTTGTTTTATATGTAAAAAGCATTATGATAATATCATACATGCATTCTTGGCAGAAGAATATTTTGATGAATAAGTAAAAAATGTATAGGAGTAATTGTATGTCGATAGTAGATTGCTTTAATTCTCACAGACATATTCTTATGGAGGGGGCTCTTAGTGAACGCTTAAAAAGGGAATATCATGTGAAGATTGATCGTTCAGTAGTATTAGCCGGGTTGGTCTATAGCAAAGAGGGCAGAGAAGCGTTATATCAATTATGGAGTGAATATATTAAGATTGCGGAAATGTATAATATGCCATTTATCGCAACGACACCGACCAGAAGAGCTAATAAAGCAAGAGTAGAAGAATCTATGTATAACAGCAATATTATTTTAGATAACGTTAATTTCTTGAAATCAGTTAGAAGTAAGTTTCTGGATACTGATATGTATATCGGCGGCCTGATGGGATGTAAAGGCGATGCGTATAAGGCAGATGAAGTCTTAGGCAGAAAAGAAGCAGAAGAATTCCACGGCTGGCAGGCAAATCTGTTTCGAGATGCGGGCGTAGACTTTCTATATGCCGGGATTATGCCGGCTTTGGAGGAAGCGCTGGGAATGGCTGATGCAATGGCTAAGACAGGGTTACCCTATATCATTAGTTTTATGCTGCGCAAGGACGGATGCTTGATTGACGGCACCAGATTATGTGATGCAATATATATTATCGATCATAGTGTAGAAAGAAAGCCGTTATGCTTTATGACGAATTGCATCCATCCAGCCGTGGTACGAGAAGTATTGTCCTGTGATTTTAATCAAAATATTCATGTTAAAGAACGTTTCAGAGGTATTCAAGCAAATACGTCGGCATTGGCGCCTGATTTACTGGATGGTTCGGAAGCTCTGCTTGGATCGGAACCAAAAGAACTGGCGGAAGAAGTGGTAAAGCTCCAAGACCTGATGAATTTATCTATATGTGGCGGATGCTGCGGTACTGATGACAGACATATAAAAGAAATAGCAAAAAAATTGAATGAGGCCGGGTAAATGTACTGAAGATAATTAGTTAAGCTAAGGAAAAATCAGGGACCCGATTTTGTCAGAAACGTGTCATATTGGAAAAAGTTTATGAACTTATCACACCTATTGACACTTGTTTTATATATAAAACCTATTATATAATATTAAGAGAATTAGTAGGGTATAATCTTGAACTATGCCATAAAGCCGGAAGGCTAAAACCATGAGAGATAATCATATTATTGTACAAAAGAGCTTTCTGTAAGAACATCAAAGGAGGAATATGAGGATGCAGCATATTTTAATTGCTGATGATAATCGGGACATAACGGATATCTTATCTACATACTCGAAGATGGAAGGATTCGAACCGCTTATAGCATGTGACGGTGAAGAAGCAATTAAGCTTTTTGACGAAAAGAATCCGGAGGTTGTACTGCTGGATGTCATGATGCCAAAGGTGGATGGCTATGAAGTCTGCAGGAAGATAAGGAGCAAATCTAATGTGCCGGTAATTCTTATTACTGCAAGGGGCGAGGATTTTGACAAAATCATGGGTCTTGACATAGGAGCAGATGATTACATAGTAAAGCCCTTCAGTCCGAGAGAGGTAATGGCAAGGGTGAGAGCCGTTATGAGAAGGATGACAAAGGCTGCTAAAGAAAATGAATCGGAGAATGTCATCAAAGTCAGCAATCTTGAAATAAATCTTGATGAATATACCTTACATATAGGAGGCAAGAAGATATCCTTAACGAAGAAGGAAATTGAAACCATGTGGACTCTTGCATCCAATCCCAACAAGGTATTTACACGTGACAACCTGCTGGACAGCTTATGGGGATTTGATTATTTCGGCGACAGCAGAACTGTAGATTCGCACATAAAAAGGCTTAGAGCAAAGCTTGATACTGAGGAGCATCCTTCCTGGACAATAAAGACCATATGGGGAGTGGGATACAAGTTTGAAGTAATCGACAGATAAATCCCCTGCAGATTTTACCGAATATATAACAGGTGATATGATGGCAAAAGAGAACAAGGTGCGAATTTATAACCGTCTGTTTTTTAAGCTGTATTTAAACTATGCAGTAATGCTGCTGGTTACGGCTGTTTTAATATGTCTTATTTTCATCAGGCTATATGAAGAAAATACAATGAACAATCATAAGATTCAGGCGGAGAATGATGCGGAAAGCTTCTCTAAGATGCTGACGGAGGATTTTATCAAGACAGGAAAGTACGATGAATTCCTGGTTTTTTACAACAGGCTTGTTAAATTTAACGGAATGGATATCTGGACCTTTTCAAATCCGTATGCCCTTACGCCCATGGACGAGCGAATGGCAACCAATTCCTATGAGGAGTTGGAGGAGTCGGAATACGAAGATCTGGTGAACAGGGCCTTTATGGGTGAGAAGGCGTACCGGAAGGACTATGACAATATTTATGAAAAGCAGATGTCAATAGTAGCGGCACCTATACACGATACCGGAGGGAATGTGGTCGGTGCTGTTCTTTTGCTTTCTTATGTGGAAGGGCAGAAGGATATTGTAAATGACAGCCTTAAGCTGATAGTCTTCAGCAGTGTAACCGCACTTGCAATATCCTTTATAATAGTGATTATATTTGCAACCGAGCTGTCCCTGCCGATTTCAAAGATGCGTGTTACCGCTTTGGAGCTGGCGGCAGGCAATTATAACAGTAAAACGGGCATAAAACGGGAGGATGAAATAGGCGACCTTGCCAAGACAGTGGATATACTATCGGAAAAGCTCCTTGAGAATGAGATACAAAGAAAGAATATGGAGCAAATGAGGCTTGACTTCTTTTCCAACGTATCACATGAATTAAGGACACCGATAACAGTACTCAGGGCATATACGGAAACTCTGGTGGACGGCGTTGTTCAGGACAAGGATACGCTTGCCCAATATTATGAAAGAATGCTTGCGGAATGCAAGAGCATGGAAAGGCTTGTAGGGGATCTTCTGCTCTTGTCAAAAATGCAGAATCCGGATTTTGCAATAGAAAAGGAGCCGGTCAATCTTATCCAGGTGTTCGACGACATCATAAGAAGTGCCGGAGCCATAGCACAGAAAAAGAATATAAATATCGAGGTTAACAAGGATTGTCCGGTACTAATGATGCTTGGAGACTATGACAGACTGCGCCAGATGTTCATGGTCATTTTGGACAATGCGATAAAATTCTCTGATGAGAACAAGACCATACACATAAATTTAATAAAGAAGGACAAAATAATCGTATCCATAAGGGATGAAGGAATAGGAATACACCCTGAGGATTTACAGCATATATTTGATAAATTCTATAAATCCAGTCTCGGGAAGAATTCTGGAGGCACCGGGCTGGGACTTGCAATATCCAGGCAGATAGCACAAAGGCATGGCGGTAAGATAGAGGTCAGCTCCGTTCAGGGAGAGGGCAGCACCTTTACATTTACATTCCCTCTTCTCGAAATGGAATTCTAAGATATACCATGCAAATTTGCGATAAAAACCTTGAATTCGAGCGCATATTAAGTTATAATAACATTAAAGAAATTCCTGAAATGTTCGATACTCCTGTGATTTTGAACCTACGTGATGTAATAAGGGAATCCTACATTTGTAAGTGGATGTCAGGCCGCCGTTTGCAGCGGAAGGCAGAAGCTTACATGCGGACACCCACCTAGCTTGGCTAGGAGTCAAAATACAGGAAACGGCATTTCGGGGTAATACAAAGGATAAAAAGCGGCCTTGGCCGCTTTTTTCTAACAAAAAAATTCGTAAGAATTTCTTTGTTTAGGATACAGCGGCTTTCAGCCGCTTTTTATATACGATAATCATCCTTCAAAGATTCCATAAGCCCATATTCAAGTAAGATTTCTTCAAGTCGCTCCTGTGTCATTGGCTTGGGAATTGAAAAAAGGGTGTTTTGATCTATTGCTTTGGCAAGCCGGCGATATTCTTCGGATTGTTGTGAGTCAGGAGCATATTCAATAACGGTTTTTCTGTTGATTTCAGCACGCTGTACCACATTGTCACGGGGAATGAAGTAAAGCAATTGTGTTTCCAATTCTGCGGAAAAAGCCCTAAGAAGGTCGATCTCCCGGTCGACGTTGCGGCTGTTGCAGATAATGCCTCCAAGCCGAACACCACCCTTTTGGGCATACCTTGCTATTCCTTTTGCTATGTTGTTGGCTGCATACAAGGACATCATCTCGCCGCTTGCCACAATATAGATTTCCTTGGCCTTTCCTTCACGAATNNCGCATACAACATCTCCAAGGACATCATAAAATACATAATCAAGGTCCTCCGTATAGGCTCCAAGCTGCTCCAGCAGGCCGATTGAAGTAATAATTCCGCGTCCTGCACATCCCACACCGGGTTCCGGTCCTCCGGATTCCACACATTTTATACCGCCAAATCCGATACGCATAATATTATTGAGCTCCACATCGTCTCCCGTCTCACGCAAAGTATCAAGAACCGTGCGCTGCGTCAGTGTTCCTAACAGAAGCCTGGTGGAATCAGCCTTTGGGTCGCACCCTACCACCATAATCCTTTTTCCGCTTTCCGCAAGTCCTGCTGTAAGGTTTTGTGTGGTGGTGGATTTACCGATACCGCCCTTTCCGTAAATAGCGATTTGCCTGATCATAAGCCTTATCCTCCAAAGTTTAAATTAATCCTGATTTATATTGATCCTGAGTATATTGATCCAGATTTATTTTGATCCGGATCTAATTCCCTTAAAACTAAACTTCTCAGCCATGGGAAAATGTATTTTCCGCTTTAATATGGTGAATATACAGCTGACCGGACACATCCAGTCCGCCGATAATTCCTGCGGCATCCGCACGACAGCGCCGGCAATGTCTGAATACGTTAATATAGGCTTCCGCCTCCGACCGTATCCTGCTTAATAAGTCGCATCCCGGCACGCTGCACCAGCTCAGCCTGTGCTGCGGAATCAGCGGGATAATGTTAAGGATTTTAGCCCCATGTGCCGCAACGGTTTTTGCCACCTCGGCCACATGATCCCCATTGATTTCAGGAATCAGCACAGTGTTTACCTTTACGGTTATACCTGCCCGGGAAACCTTCCCGATGCCGGCGAGCTGATTGTTAATCAGTATTTTCGCTGCTTCTGTGCCGGTATAATGTCTGCCGTGGCAGACAATACCCTCACAAATCCGGGCCAGAATTGCCGGGTCAACCGCATTGACTGTGACGGTCAGGCTATCGATTCCCACATCAATTACCTCATCTGCATAATCAGGAAGCAACAGGCCGTTCGTGCTCATACATTTAATAATATGAGAAAACTCCCTCCTGATCAGACGAAAGGTCTGCAGCGCATAGGGTGTTGCTAAGGCATCACCCGGCCCGGCCACACCTGCAACCGTAATATCCGGGCAGAGGGCGAGAGCCCTTCTCACAATCTCCACAGCTTCTTCAGGAGTGATAATTTCCCTTGACACACCGGGACGATTATCTGTGTCTTTGATGGAGCGCCTGCAAAAATTGCAGGCTATATTGCATCCGGGAGATACCGGCAGATGAACGCGTCCTTTATTGTTTTTTATTCCTGCCGCAAAGCAGGGATGATTTACTTTTAAATCCTCGTACGATAGTGCCATTTAATGCACCTTCCTTCAGCTATTATAATAAAGCATGCCCTCATTGATAAGCAGGGCAAGGATTTCTTCAACCTTACCGGTGGCTTCAAACACTCTTTTACCCCTGGACAGCATATAGGCTGCGGCAGCTTCTCCTATCTTCAAAACAAATATTGCGTCACAATCCTTTAACTCTGCAAGCAAATGCTCAAATCCGCCTTCACAGTGGCCCCTGCATTTGGAAGCCGTTTTTCGGATTTCGATAAAATGTGCTTCAGTATCCACGTCATAGATCTGCCAGTATCCGGCCGAACCAAAGTGCTGATCGACAAATGTGCCGCTGATGCTGGAAAACCCGATGCGATAGCTCATAAAACCTCCTCCTTTAAGAATAGGTTGAAAGAACCATATGGTAGATATCCTCTATAACCCGAAGGCCTCCCCTAAATCCGGCATAATTAGTTGCCAGGACCAACCGGTAGGGAGAGGGTATGGCTGCCGAAAGAAAGTCATATCCCTTTTCCCTTGCAAGCTCCTTATCCCATCCTGATCCTATGATAAGGCCTCTGCCGCTATGCTTAAATTTACGCAGCATATCCTGAGCCTTTCCTGCATCCGGCTCGAAATACAGAGGGATTTCCCGCTTGTCACTTGCACTTTTCAGATCTGCCCGGATCATTTCGTGAAATTTTTCCGGTGTGGCATCTGTAATGAATTGCTCCTTCGGTATGATTCCAACCTCATGAAGCAGGAATTTTGACAGTGCGGCCACATATCCGGCATCATGCAGAATATGTACATGATTGGGAAGACCATAACGAAACTCCATAAGGAATGTTGCCAGGTTATCAATTTCTTCATAGTAAGTGTCCGACTCGTGCTTGATAAATGCCCGTGCTGCCGCTTCATCGATTTCAGTTCCCTGGCTTAATGCAAATTCCAGGATTTGATTAAGAAAGCCTTCTGTTTCATTTGCCCCGATGGGAATATGATGAAACCATGCATATTCCTGTCCATATCTTGATTTTAGGTGATCAACTATGGGCTTGCCGTACCAGGGAGAAACCAGAATATTAAAGCCTGCTGCAGGTATGGTCTGCCACTCCCTTACGCCCTTCGATTCAGGACCGAACAAGACATTTACCTTAAGGCCTATGCCGGCAAGCAGGCGCTTATATTCGGCAAGATTGCCCTTCCAGAAGGGATCCTGATATGGGATGGAGGCAAACAGATTCACCGTGCTTTTTTGTGATCTTGGTTCATTTTCAGCTTCGAACAGGCTTACATACTGATCAATAATGGTATTTACCACATCGCTGTGGGCTTCAAGATTGGTTGCCTTAAAGCCTGCCGTTTCAACCGATACAACCGGCTTTCCCTCTGCGGTAAACTCAGCTGCAAGGCTATCCACATCATCACCCACAATACCTGCGGTGCATCCGGTTAAAATCACCTGCAAATCCGTATCCAACACCTTGAAGGTGTTTTTAATAATGTCACGCAGCCGGTTTATACCGCCGAACACCACTTCCCTTTCGGAGAAGTTCGTGCAGGGAGCCGTGTATCCGCCTGCATATCCGGTTGAACGCTCAAAAAATCCTGCAATCATTTCCCCGCAGCCCGGGCCGGAATGAAGGATCGGTACGGCACGGGGGATTGCCACCACACTTTGCATTGCTCCGATGGCACAGGTATAACGCTCTTGTTCAATTATGCCCGATATACTCATTTGCCTGAGCCCCCCTTCAGAAAATAATTCGGCGGCTGCTCAAGCCACCATTTGGTATAAGGATTGACGGCATGCTTTTCAAGGTTTTTAACAAACTCGTTATTTTCTATAACCTCCAGCAGGCGTTCGCCGTATCTGACCAATCCTTCATAACCCATGGAGTAGTGCTCGTCGCCAATCAGAAGGGACGGAATGCCAAGCTTAGCTCCCCATAACGTCATGCCGCCGTGGCGGGCCAGCAATACGTCCGGGCGAATGCGGTTAAGTGCGTTGACCAGCTCAAACTCCTGCTTGTTGCAGACATTGAAGTTAGGGACATTGCCATAGTCGCTTACCCGCTGTGCCAGCAGGTCATTTTCAGCTCTGCCGCTGTCATAGACGGAATCGTGGTGGAATATAGCTGCGCCTGAAGCCTTCAGGCCAAGCTCTCCAAGCACATCCAGCAGCGCATGCCCATGAGCCGCACCCGCTGTGACATAAGCCCTCTTGCCGCTTAATCTCTCACGCAGGGCTTCAATCCTCGGCAGATACTCCTTCTTTTTATTTTCAATTATTTTCTCTGCAATTTTATCTTTGCCAAGAACCTTACCCAGCGCCCTGAACCATCTGTCGGTCTGAGCAATGCCATAGGGCGGTGCCGCAGGAATTTCGGGAACACCAAATTCCTGTTCCAGTACAGCACCCAGGTAGCTTCCCAGGGTAGAGCAGGCTTGGACNNTAAGCTGTTTACCGTAGAATAAGGCGTAATGTAATTCGGTTTCACCCCTAAGGGAGCAAACCACGCGGAAAATATATCGCTGCCCCAGAAATTGATTACATTAATCATATCATCCCGCCGCTTTAAGGGCTTTTGAATCAACTTACGCGCAATTGCATGATAAGCAGCGTCAAAGCCTGTGGTCCAAACCTTGGAGCGGAAGCCCTCGCAGAAGACGGCTGCGACCGGTATTCCCAACTCCTCCTCAGCCTCATTGCAGACGCTTTCCACATCGTCGCCTATGATCCCTGCTGCACAGGTGGTCAGTACAAAGATCGCATTTGCCCCTGTACGTTCATATACCTCCCGAATGGCATTGGCAAGCTTTATATTCCCTCCGTAAACCGTATCCCTTTCCTTAAGATTTGTGGAAAAGATATGACGGGGTATGGGATGCTTTATGCCGCGCAGGGGATAATTCACACGATAGGTAAAGGCATATTCATGCAGGCAGGAGGAGCAGCCCACCGGACCGTGGCTTATAACTGCGGCATCCTGAATAAGTATTGTCATACAGGCTGCCTTAGAGGTTGAGCAGCCAAGGCATTGGCTGAAGGAGCGTTCCTTATCCTTCAAACCGCATTCGGCAGTCTCAACCAATTCTTTGGCATCCCCCTGATAGCCTGTTATAGAATTTATACGAATTTCCCTTATTTGAACCTCCGGAAGGGATAAGTTTACTTTTGACATATGTTATCACTCCACTAGTCGATTATTTTATATAAAATATCTTTAATTTTCATATAATCCTGGTCGGTCATTAATTTGCCGCCATTAATNNGGTATCCTGGTTGGTCATTTAATTCGCCGGCTATTAATTTTGCCGGTATACTGCAGGTCATTAATTCTTCGGTCATTAATTCTGCAGGCATTTTTGCAGGTCTTTTTTACCATCATTATTCTGCCATTCATCTCATTCAATCTGTAAATCTTTGATGAAGTCAAAACAGGTTCTTTGAGAGATATCGTTCCCCCCTGTCGGGCAGCACCGTTACAATTATTCCGCTTTTAATATGTTGTGCAAGCTTGCGTATTGCTGCCAGATTCGCCCCGGAGGATGAGCCTGCGATAATGCCTTCATTGCGGGCAAGCAGCCTGGTTNNTTCCGTAAAGGCTTCATCATCACTGACTTTTATGACGTTATCCACAAGGGACATATCCATTGTGTCGGCTATAAAGTCATTGCCGATACCTTCAATATCATAATCACCATGATACCCGCCGCCAATGGTCGAACCGACCGGATCGGCAAGAATGCCCTTAATCTCCGGCTTTTGCTCCTTAAGGTAAAGGACTGTTCCGCTGAAGGTGCCGCCGCTGCCTGCACCGGCAATAAAATAATCTATACCTTCTCCCAGATCGGACCATATTTCCGGGCCCGTGGTTTCATAGTGTGCCAGCGGATTTGCCGGGTTGCGGAATTGCTCCAGGGACACGGCATTGGGAATTGACTTACGCAATTCATGAGCTGTACGTTCTGCCCCAAGCATGCCTTCTTCACGGGGTGTGTTAACCACCTCCGCTCCGAGAGCACGTAGCAAAGCCTGCTTTTCCTGCGAGAATTTTGACGGCACCACCATTATCAGCCTGTAACCCCGGTTAAGGGCTGCAAAGGCAATACCAAGTCCGGTATTTCCGGCAGTCCCTTCCACTATTGTGCTGCCCGGTACAAGAATTCCCCTTCTTTCGGCATCCTCAATCATATACTTGCCGATTCGATCCTTTACGCTACCGCCCGGGTTATATAATTCAAGCTTGGCATATACGCCAATTCCGGCAGGAAAGCCGGAATGGCCTAAGCGTACCAGAGGAGTATTTCCTATAAGCTGTTGCATGTCTTCGTACAGCATCATCTTCGAGCTCCTTTAATGGCATTAAATAAATCGTTATGCAGATCCTCATAGTTTTCGATACCGACGGATAAGCGTATCAATTTTTCCGTTATACCGGTTTGTTCGCGTATTTCCTTCGGAACAGATGCATGGGTCATACTTGCAGGATGGCAGACAAGGCTTTCAACACCGCCCAGGCTTTCGGCAAGGGCGATCATCTTAAGACCATTAAAAAATTTATTGATATCATAATCATTCTGCAACTCAAAGGAAATCATGGCCCCGCCATTTTTAGCCTGCTTTTTTTGAACCTCATATCCCTGTGCGGTTTGTAAGCCCGGATAATACAGGTTTTTTACCGCCGGGCATCCTTGCAGAGCCAGAGCAATTTTTTCAGCATTTGCCGCATGGGCTTCCATGCGGACAGCCAATGTCTTGATGCTGCGAATGAGAAGAAATGCATCAAAAGGCCCTGCAACGGCTCCCACAGCATTCTGGATGAAATGAATCCTTTTTGCCAGCTCAGCATCCTTGACTACCACAAATCCTGCAATGACGTCACTGTGGCCACCCAGGTACTTAGTCGCCGAGTGCAGGACAATATCCGCTCCAAGCTCCAGTGGGCGCTGCAGATAGGGTGTCATGAATGTGTTGTCCACTATGGTAATAGCTCCATTTGCCCGTGCTATCCCGGACACCGCTTCAATATCGGTGACAGTAAGCAAGGGATTGGCCGGGGATTCAATAAGGAGAGCCCGGACATCCGTAGTAAATGCGTTTTTTACAGCCTCCAAATCAGCAGTATCAACTATTTTGCAGCGCAGCCCGTACTGCCCGAATATCTTATCCAGAATGCGAAAGGTACCCCCATATACATTACTTGATATTATAATGCCGTCCCCTGACCGGAACAGGTGAAGAACCGCATCAATTGCCGCCATGCCGGAAGCAAAGGCAAATCCGTGGGTTCCTGTCTCCAATTCAGCAATCAAAGCCTCCAGAGCTGCCCTTGTAGGGTTCCCTGTGCGGGAGTATTCCCATTTTGAGCGGGGCTTGCCCAGGCCGTCCTGCTCATAAGTGGAGGTCAGGTAGACAGGGGTGTTTACCGCACCTGTAGAATAATCTCCGTAAATGCCGCCATGAATCACCGCCGATTCAATATGCATATAATGCGCCAAAGCAATCCTTCCTTTCTAAAATAATGGTGAAGTAACTGCGAAACCATATAGTATTTATTTGTCGAGCTGGGCGGGGATCACCGCTGTGTTATATGTGTCTTCAATATACTTTCTGGTATCCTCGGATTGCAGCGCCTTTACCAGTGCAGTAATCGCAGAGCTTTTGTAATCCTCTTCCCTGACTGCAATGATATTGGCATAAGGGCTTGAGCCTCCTTCACTGAACAGCTTTGAAGATGTAATTTTTGCTTCAAGCGCCTTGTTCGTATTGGTTATAAAGAAATCGTAGTCTGCTTTGGTAGGAATAATCTGTGCGGAATCAATCTCCACAATTTCAATAGGACGAAGGTATTCCGAAATATCCAGAACCGAGGCACTCAGGGAGGTCGCTGTTTCCTCATTAAGCCTTATAAAGCCGTTTTCTTCAAGGATACGCAGGGCACGGTATTCATTGGTGCCGTCGTTGGGAATTGCCACAACGGCATTTTCCGGAATTTCATCCTTAGTGCCGTATTTGTCTGAGTAAGCTGTTATAGGTTCTACATGGATATCTCCGGCATTTACAAGATTATATCCGTTGGCCTCGTTCCATTCCTGAAGATAGGGCTCATGCTGGAAAAAGTTAAAATCAATTTCTCCTTTTGCCAGCTTTTCATTGGTTGTGTTGTCGGCAGCAGTTGCAACCAGTTCCACAATAATTCCCTGCTCAGCCAGCCCGGGAGCTACATATTCAATCAGCTCGGAGTGGGGTACCAGATCGGCGATACCCTTGATAGTTACTGTTTCCTTTGAGGCAGTTTCGTTTTTGCCGCTGCCTGAATATACTGCATTTGACGTATTATTTGACTGCTTCGATTTTTCCTTATTGCCGCATCCGGCGAAAAGACCTGATACCAGTATTAGTGCCAGAATAATAAAGATTGCGTTTTTCTTTTTCATTTTCATTCTCCCTTCTAAATTTCTAAATTTTACAGGTAATTTAATTTCATTATTTTTATTGGCAATTAAATTACATTTGAGTTTTATTGCATATGTACACTTAAGTTGCGTGTTTTAAAGCTGAAGCCAAGGGTACTTAAGTCAGGTTTCTCTTTTTCAGGATTTGCTTGGATACAAAGCTTCCGATCCACTGTGTCAGTTGTACAAGAATAATTAGTACGTAGACGGATGCAAACAGGACGTCATGCTGAAAACGCTGGTACCCGAACCGTACCGCAATGTCGCCGATGCCTCCTGCCCCGAACATGCCTGCGAGGGCAGTCATTGATATGACGGCGATGACCGCTACAGTAAATCCGCGAATTATGGAAGGCAGGGTTTCAGGAAGCAGTATGCGGAGTATAATCTGAAAATTAGTGCTTCCTATAGATCTTGCAGCCTCGATCTTTCCCTTTGAAATCTCAAGCAGGCTGCTTTCAACAATTCTTGCATACATTGGAATGCAGCTTGCCGCTATAGCAATAATACATGCATTCGTGCCGTAGGATTTTCCGAAGAAAAGCCGCGCAACCGGGATCATAAGAATAATCATGATCATCTGGGGAAGGGAACGCAGGCAGTTGATAAGCCAGCCTGATCCCGAATATAAGAATTTCATCGGAACCAGTCCGTCCGGATTGGTAACGGTCAGTAAAATACCGAGCAAAAGACCGAAAACCAGCATTATCAGCGAGGATATCGCAGTCATATACAAGGTCTCCAATACAGCCGGACCCAGACGCGCCCAAATGTCCGGTGAAAATGAACCCTTAATCACCTCCCATATCGGGGTATCAAGTAAACTCATGCCATCACTCCTTCTCAATGCTTTGCCTTTCCTATGATTTGTAATTTGAGACATCATTGAATGCTTTTCTTATAATTTTGCGGCTTGGAGCATTTTAAATGCCTTCTCCGCCTTCCAGCTCCGCAGTTCGCTGAAATTCCGTATACACCCGGGCAAACAGAGCACCGGTGCGGCTATGGGGATTGCTGAAAATCTCCCGGACTGAGCCTACTTCAATGATTTGCCCGTCTTCCAGAACAGCCATGCGCTCGCAGGTATAACGAATTGCATCCAATTCATGAGTAATCATTAAGATGGTAATACCTGTAGCACGATTGATTCCCTTAAGCAAATCCAGTATTTGCAGGGTGGTCTGAGGGTCAAGCGCGGAGGTGGCCTCATCGCTCAGTAGAAGGTCGGGGCGGTTTACCAATGCCCGTGCTATACCCACGCGCTGCTTTTGGCCGCCGGNNCATGTTGTGATAAACATTTTTGGCTTCAAACAAATTAAAGGTTTGAAAAATCATGCCAATCTTTCTCCTCTCCTGCAGCAGTTCCTTTTTTGAAAGCTTGAGAATATCTATGTCACCCACTTTTATGCTTCCTGAATCCGGCGCTTCAAGCCGGTTGATGCATCTGGCAAGTGTGGACTTTCCTGCACCGCTGAAGCCGATAATCCCAAATATTTCTCCCTTATATACAGTCAGATCAATACCCTTAAGTACCTGAAGCGATGCGCCGTGCGCATGAAATGTTTTATGCAGACCTGAAATCCTAATGTACTCATCCATAACATCTATTACACAGTGTCACGTCTGGCATAGGACATTCTGTGCTTCTCCTTCCGCGTAAAAATATAAAAAAATAGCCGGGATTTCTCTAATCCCGGCCTTAATAAAGCATGCAAGGATAGGTTCATCCGCCAACGTCAATTATGAGCATGGAACAACAGGGTATACAGTTAACCTGCATTCCCGATATACAAAGCATTTTCCTGTTAAGGGCATGGTGTATTGTGTTACTCATTACGGATATCCTCTCTTTCCCTAATGCTCGTAAAAATCATATTAATCATATAGACATTATATGGAATGAAAATCATGATGNNATTAAAATTTTGGAAATTCACTATTTTTGCCGGAATAGCCAAAAGAATGAATATTTTATATTGCATTTTTATGCAATATTATATTTCATATATGCAAAGTATGTATTGCTTCAGCCTAAGTACCGACGGCGACAAAGGATCTCATAGATAATAATCATACGCCTTAATTATTATTTGATATTCATGCAATACAATCTGTATAATATATAAAAACTATGCCGCTATCATCAGAAAGCAGCCTGATGATAACGGCATATTTAAAGCGTTTCAAGAGATCACATTATTTCGTTATAAATAATATATTTTATGATGTAAGCTACCTGCCGAATGCTTTTTCCATGCGTTCCAGGCCTTCAATTAGGAGGCTTTTCGGGCATGCAAAGTTAATTCGCTGGAAGCCCTCGCCGCCTGCTCCGAACATTGCTCCTTCATCCAGCCAGAGACGTGCCTTATTCAGTAAAATATCATTAAGCTCCTGATCGGATAAACCTGATGCATGAAAATCCAGCCAGGCCAGATATGTTCCTTCCGGTTCCACAAGGCTTGCATACGGGAACCTTTCATCCAGGAAACTTCGAAGCAGTGATAGATTGCCTGAAAGATACTTTAAAAGCTCATCCAGCCATTCTTCACCCTGCTCATAGGCAGCCTGACATGCCAGCAGCCCCATCACATTGGGCTGGCTGTAACCGGTGCGTTTTATTTCCCGGATAAAGGCATGACGGATCTTTTCATTTGGAATAAAAATATTTGAGATCTGAAGTCCCGCAAGATTAAAGGTTTTTGTCGGGGCGGTGCACAGGATGCAGAGCTCAGCAAAATCCGGGTCCAGTGAGGCAAATACATGGTGGGTATGGCCGGGGAATACAAAATCCCCATGAATTTCATCGGCAATTACATATACACCGTACCTTGCGCATAGCCTTCCCACGGCAGCAAGCTCTTCCTTCGTCCACACACGGCTCACAGGATTGTGGGGGCTGCACAGAATAAAGAGCTTAACCTGCTCATCTTTTATCTGGCGCTCCATTAACTCCAGGTCCATACGGTAGCGGCCATCCTCATAAATCAGGGGATTTACAACCGGACGGCGGTCATTGATTCTGACGGAGCCCTCAAAGGGATAATACACAGGTTGTTGAAACAGTACCGCATCCCCGGGCCTGGTCAGGGTACGTATTGCAGTACATATTGCATATACCACACCCGGCGTTTTTACCAGCCATTCAGGCCTGGTTTTCCAGCCAAAGCGTTTTTCATACCAGCGGCTTATGGCATTGTAATATCCCTCGTCCGCATTGTCGCTGTACCCGAAGACGCCATGGCGCACTCTTTGGGAAAGCGCATCAAGTACGGCTGGCGGTGAAGCAAAGTCCATATCCGCAACCCAGAAAGGCAGAATATCATCCGGTTTTCCTCTTCTTGGTGCAAAGTCATATTTCAGGGAATGAGTGCCCCTGCGATCTATTATTTTATCAAAGTCATACATTGGTTATGCCTCCTTAGTGTCTGTCAAAACCATATATTCAGCTTTTATCTTCATGCCTGTAAAAACCATATATAAATTTTTACTTCATGCCTGTAAAAACCATGTATATATTTTTACTTCATGCCTGTTAATATTAAATATTCAGTCCGCTCAGCTTTATCCCTTAAGTGCACGGCTCAAATCCTCAATCAGGTCACCGGTGGATTCCAGTCCTATCGATAACCTGAGCAGACTGTCGTCAATGCCTTTTGCAAGCCGCTCCTCTTCCGGAATATCCGCATGAGTCTGAAGCATGGGATATGTAATCAGGGTTTCAGTGCCGCCCAGGCTTTCCGCATACTGAATAAGGGATACCTGCTCCAGCAGGCGGCAGGCTGTCTCCTGACAGTCTGTTTTAAATGACAGCATTGCCCCGAAACCGGTGGTTTGCTTTAGAGATATTTCATAGCCCGGATGCTCAGGCAACCCAGGATAGTATACCGCCTTTATCTGCTTCTGGTCAAGCAGCCAGCGGGATATCTTAATAGCGGTTTCCTGCTGGCGCTCCAAACGCACCGGGAGAGTCTTAAGCCCGCGAATCAGCAGCCAGCTGTCAAAAGGGGACAGGCATGCTCCGATGGTTTTGCACAGAAACCTTAGCCGCTCCGACAGCTCAGGGTCCGATACCACCAAAAAACCGGCCAAGGTATCATTATGTCCCCCCAGGTACTTAGTTCCGCTGTGCAGGACAATGTCCGCACCAAGCAAAAGAGGCTTCTGAAAATAGGGGGTAAGAAAGGTATTATCCACAATCAGCTTGAGACCATGCTGCCTGCAAACCTGAGCTGCGGCCTCAATATCTGTGACATGCATCATGGGATTGGTGGGGGTTTCTACAAAAACGGCCTTTGTTTCCGGTCTTATATGCTGCATAACTGCATCCGGATCCGAAGTATCCGTAAAACTTACTTTTAGTCCGTTCTTTGCTGAAACATGGTTGAACAGACGGTGGGTTCCGCCGTAAAGGTCATCTGAGGCAATTATATGGTCTCCTGGTGAAAACAGCTCCATCATTGTGGCTACAGCTGCCATGCCTGAAGAAAAGGCCATGGCATCCAGCCCGCCCTCCAGCCTTGCTATGGTTTGTTCAAGATATTCCCGCGTAGGGTTTTGTGAGCGTGTATAGTCAAAGCCGGTACTTTGCCCTACGCCGGGATGGGCAAAGGTGGCAGACTGAAAAATCGGAATGCTGATTGCTCCGGTAGTATCGTATTTTTTATCACTTCCGTGAACACAAAGCGTTGTAAAATCCATAAGCATCACTCCATTATTCAGACATCGTTTTATTAAATATAAAACATCATTGCGTTATTTTCCTTATGCTTTTCAGCTTCATTAACCAAATCGGCAATTGTAACAGAACCTAATGTTTGCCTGATATTAATATCCAGAACGTCAAAAGCAGATAACCGTAATGCCTCCTCAATATCCGGTGCCTTTTCTGATACTGTTGTCTGGGTTTGCTCAAACAGTGATGCCTCAATAGCCAGCAGTACGTCCAGTACGGTTATCTGCCCGGGCATTCGTGTAAGCAGATATCCGCCCTGCGCACCCTTGGTTGAAGTGACTATATCAGCTTTCTTAAGCAAGGAGAACACCTGCTCCAGATATATTTTAGATATCCCGAGCCTTTCGGAAATGCTGATAACCGTAACATGTTCTCCTGTGTCATATTGCTGAGCCATATGGATAACCGCAGCGAGGGCATATCGTCCCTTTGCCGATATTCTCATTATTATCACCTATTTCATATATAAATAATATGAAATAATGATAAGTGGATATGACTGCATTTGTCAAGGCACAAATGCAAAAATTTTACCTGTAAGAACCAGGTAAAATTATTGCAGGCAAAAATTTTACCTGTAAGAACCAGGTAAAATTATTGCAGGCAAAAATTTTACCCGTAAGAACCGGGTAAAATTATTGCAGGTAAAAATTTTACCCGGGCTTCAAGCTTTTGTCCGATAAAATTAGTGTCAAGCAGGATATTTATATGACGCATACAAAATATACCTGTCAAAAAAAGAATGCACGATTGAATTCCTACTGTTCATGGATTATAATTTGATTTATAGGATGTGATGTTATGAAAATTTCGACCAGAGGCAGATATGCCCTTCGCATGATGCTGGATATGGCCATGAATAATAATGAATATTTACCGATTAAAGCTATCGCTGAGCATCAGGAAATTTCAAATAAGTATTTGGAACAGATTATCACAGTATTAAGCAGAGCAGGATTTGTTAAGAGCGTTCGCGGCCCCCAGGGAGGCTATAAGCTGGCCAAGCCTGCCCGCGAATACACGGTTGGCATGATTTTAAGAGTAATAGAAGGAAACCTTGTTCCCGTGGCTTGTATGGAGGATGATCCAAATCAATGCCCGCGTTCTGAAATCTGTGCGACCCTGGATGTATGGAAGCAGATTGATGAGGCTGTCAACAATGTCGTTGACAATATTACATTGGAGGAGCTTGCAGACAGGCAGCGCCGAAAATTGGAGGATCACCGGAAGGCCGCATTGCATAACTAATACTGACACGGCAAATAACTATTATGGCATGCTGTTTATAATTATTTATAATGAGTTATGCGGAGAGGAGACTTATGAAATACGGTTTTATCAGGGTTGCTGCGGCAACGCCCAAAATAAAGGTGGCCGAATGCAGGCATAATGCGGATAAAATCCTGGAATTCATCAATCAGGCAGAGGGACAGAATGTAAAGCTGATTGTATTCCCCGAGCTGTGTGTAACAGGATATACCTGTGGTGATCTTTTTCTTCAGGATAGGCTTTTGAACGGAGCAAGAGAGCAGGTAAAAAGGATTGCCGCATATACCGCCGACAAGGATATAGTTGCTGTTGTGGGCTTTCCTTATCAAAGGGACGGGAAGCTGTATAATACGGCTGCAGTCCTTCACGGGGGAAAGGTGCTCGGACTTGTACCCAAGATGAGCATACCCAATTACTCGGAGTTTTATGAGGCAAGGCATTTCACAGCCGGCATAAGACAAGCTGTTAAGGTGGATTTTCTTGGTGAGGAGACTTATTTCGGCTCCAATATTATATTCGAGTGCAGGACGATGCCTGATTTTATCCTGGGTGTTGAGATATGCGAGGATCTCTGGATACCGTTGTCACCAGGTATAGGACATTGTACAGCAGGGGCAACCGTTATTGCCAATCTCTCTGCCAGCGATGCTCTGGCAGGCAAGGATGACTTCAGGAAAAGCCTGGTGAACAGCCAGTCAAGACGGCTTGTATGCGGATATGTATATGCGGATGCGGGAGACGGGGAGTCCACTACTGACCTGGTTTATTCAGGACATAACATTATTTCCGAAAATGGCATTATACTTTCCGAGTCCATCCCTTTTGAGAACGGCATGATTATGACAGAACTGGATCTGGGACGGATTAAGAGTGAGCGCAGGAGGGTGAATACCTATCTTGGTCAGAGTACCGAAGAATACAGGATTATGCAATTTTCCTTCAGGGAGGATAAGTTCAAGGCGCTTGAGCTTATCAGGCATATAAATCCTGCTCCGTTTATCCCGAAGAATGATATTAACAGGTGCAAGCGATGCTCCGATATAATCAAGATTCAGGCATCCGGATTAAAGGGAAGGCTTGAGCATATAGGTATTAAGTCTGCCGTAATCGGTATATCGGGAGGGCTTGATTCTACTTTGGCTCTTCTTGTAACCTGCAAGGCCTTTGATATGCTGGGGCTGGATAGAAAGGGCATCATAGCGGTAACTATGCCATGCTTCGGAACCACGGACAGGACCTACAGGAATGCCCTGGAGCTTATAAACTGCCTGGGCGCAACCTTAAAGGAAATACCCATATCTAAGGCGGTAGAGCAGCATTTCAGGGATATCGGCCTTGATGCTGATGCCCGGGATATAACCTATGAGAACAGCCAGGCAAGGGAAAGAACCCAGGTACTTATGGATATTGCCAATATGTATAACGGTATTGTTGTGGGAACAGGGGACATGTCGGAGCTTGTACTCGGATGGGCTACCTATAACGGGGACCATATGTCCATGTATGCTGTCAATTCATCCATACCGAAGACTCTTGTAAGATTTTTAGTTCACTATTTTGCGGAAAATACCGATAACCCAAGGCTTTCGGCGGTCCTTAAGGATATATTAAACACACCTGTAAGTCCCGAGCTTTTACCTCCGGATGAAGGCGGGATATCACAAAAGACGGAGGAGCTGGTGGGACCATATGAGCTTCATGATTTCTTTATGTATTATGTGTTAAGATTTGGCTTTGAACCTGTCAAGGTGTATCACCTGGCAAAGCAGGCCTTTAAGGAACGCTATGAACAGGATGAAATTCTTAAATGGCTTAAGGTTTTCTATAAAAGGTTTTTCTCTCAGCAGTATAAGCGTTCCTGCCTTCCGGACGGCCCGAAGGTAGGAAGTGTATCCATATCACCTCGCGGGGATTTAAGGATGCCAAGCGATGCATCGCCCGCCATGTGGCTGGAGGATCTCGATAACATATAAAAAAACAAAAGTGGGAGGAACGAAATGGCACTTAAGATTGTAACTGATTCGGCATCGGATACACCTAAATGTATAATTGAAGAATTCGGCTTACATGTAATACCAACACCGGTGGTTATAGAAGAAAAGGATTATTTTGACGGAAGCACGATATTTCCGAAGGAGTTTTATGACATACTCCGCAGCGGCAAGAACATAAGGACCTATCATATCAATTCCCAGATGTTTTATGACAACTTTCTGCCCTATGCCCAAAATAACGATGAAGTCATTTATATATGCTTTTCAACAGGAATAGCGGGTACCTTCAATGCAGCCAACCTGGCTAAGCGTGAGCTTCTCGAAAGCTATCCGGATTTTGATCTTACCATAATTGATTCCAAATGTGCTTCCCTTGGCTTTGGACTTACAACATATTATGCTCTGCTTATGCAAAGAGCCGGTGCGGGCAAGCAGGAGATAATCGAAGCAATAAAATGGCACTGCGAGCATATGGAGATGTTATTTACAGTTAAAACACTGGAATACCTTTTAAAGGGAGGGCGGCTGAGCAGAACCTCGGCAATAGCAGGGAGCCTTCTGGACATTAAGCCCATTATCCAGGTGAATGATGAGGGAGCCCTTGAGCCGATTGAAAAGGTCAGGGGAAGGCATAAATCCCTTAAGCGCCTGTTAGAGATTGTCGGTGAGAGGGGAAAGGATCTGGACAAACAGGTAATAGGCGTGGCCCATGGAGATGATGCAGCCACAATGGAATTTATAAAGGAGCAGCTTTCAATCAGGTATTCCTGCAGCAAGTTTATTGATAACTATGTCGGCTGCGCTATAGGGGCGCATACGGGCCCCGGCATTATCGGCATAGTATTTCTCAACGAACCTTCGCCTTACGCCGGATATTTCGGCCTGGATAAATAATAGTATGTAAAACAGGCAGCTCCTATACAGGTAATTATATAACAGACATTTATATAGCCGGCAATTATATGGCAGTATATAAATTATAGTCAGTTATAAATCAGGCATATAAAAGCACAATAATACAACGTTCCTGTTCAGAACGTTGTATTATGAAGGTGCTATGTAAGAAAGGTCAGGGCGTTGCTTTGGCTTTGTCGAGGGCTGCTTTGATAGCTTCAATCAATAATGTCTGGGTGAATTTGTTTTCATCGATTAAATTCAACTCTTCAACCGGCACACCGTCATACAGTTGTTCCGCCAGAGCCTCAAGGGAAGGCTGCACCAGCGGATACATGGTAGTGATGGTTTCATCCAGATTTACAATTCGTATGGAATTAATATGGTTCTCATCCAGCACCACCTCCAGATTAATTACCGCATCACCCAGTGTTGTGGAGGAGGTCCATATGCCTGCCTTATACAGGTTTGACTTGGTTGATACATCATTGTCACCTTTATCTTTAAACATGAATATCAACAAAAGGATTAGAAGAATACCCAGCGCTGCAAATATTACAGTATATATTATTTCTTTCAGTTGGATAACGACTATTTTCGTCTTTGCCATCTCTATCCTCCGGAGCATATGCACAACTGTCTTAATCTTATTATATATTATTAGCCCGGATAATAATTTATGCAGAATTATTAACGGTATGGAGGGATAATTTATGTCCTTGCAATTGTATCTCGGATGTGCCGGCTCAGGCAAATCATATCAGATGTATAAGGATGTAGTAAATGAATCAATAAAGAATCCCGGTACTGATTATCTTGTCATTGTTCCGGAGCAGTTCACCCTGCAGACGCAGAAGGATATCGTATCAATGCATCCGGATAACGGTGTCATGAATATAGATATCTTAAGCTTTATGCGCTTTGCCTACAGGATATTTGACGAGGTGGGGCACAAGGACCTGCCTGTGCTTGAGGATACAGGCAAAAGTATGGTGGTTCGAAGGGTAGCAGCCGATAAAAGGAAGAACCTTACACTATACCGGGCCGGACTTCTGAAACCGGGCATGGTTAATGAACTGAAGTCCTTTATATCGGAGCTGTATCAATACAACATAAAACCCGAAGATTTTAACGGGATGCTTAATGCTGCAGAAGGAAAGCCCCTGCTTTTAGCAAAGCTTAAGGATATTTTAGTCATATATGAAGGCTTTGCAGAGTATATGAGACAGCGGTACATAACTGCGGAGGAGATTCTCATTGTACTGAAGGAAATCCTTCATAAATCCGAATGGCTTAAAAACAGCGTAATATGCCTGGACGGCTTCACTGGATTTACGCCCTGTCAGAACGAGCTCCTTGCGGAAATGATGAAATATGCCAAAAAGGTCATGGTAGCGGTAACGATCGATGGTCGGGAGGATTTCACAGGCAGCGGGTCTGAGCATACGCTGTTTGGCCTGAGTGTGAAAACAATCAACAAGCTGTATTCAATTGCACGGGATACTAACACTGCAATTGAGCCCTTCATAGACGTTCAGAAAAGAGGGGACAGCAGGGTGCCTTACCGCTTCCTTAATTCTAAAGCGCTTGCATTCCTGGAGAATAACCTCTTTCGATATCCTTACAAATGTTTTAATGATTGCCAGAACGAAATCAGCCTTCACGCGGCAAGAGATGCCGAAGGGGAGGTTAATTTTGTTGTGCGGGAAATCCGGCACCTGGTTATGGAGGAAGGCTACCGTTACAGGGATATTGCAATTGTAACGGGAGATATGGATATGTACGGCAGGATTATAAAACGCCGTTTAAGCCGCGCAGGCATACCTTGCTTTATTGATTACAAGAAAGAGATACTGGATAACCCCTTTGCAGAGCTTATAAGAGCTGCAATAGCAATTACAGCGGAGGACTTCAGCTATGAAAGCGTAATGAGGTATCTGCGAACGGGCCTTTCGGACATACCCCGTGAGGATGCGGATCTGCTTGAAAACTATATCATAGCCACAGGCTTAAGGGGGAATAAAAGATACAGGGAAGCATTTACAAGACAGTATCGTTCACGGGTGGCTGCCAGTCTTGAAACCCTTAATATGATAAGGGAAAAGCTGCTTGGTGAAATCCTTCCCCTGTATGAGGTGCTTAAGGACAGGGAGAAGACGGTTGTCGACTATATAAGGGCACTCTATGATTTCGGCATAAGGCTTGATATTGAACGCAAGCTTAAGCTTTTACGCGATAGCTTCACAGCGGAGGGCATGCTTCTTGAGGCCAAGGAATACGAGCAGGTTTACCGCATCATAATGGATCTGTACGACCAGACCGTACTTTTACTTGGCATGGAGCATTTAAGCCTTAAGGAATTTGCAGAGATTGTGGATACGGGCCTTATGGAAGCAAGGGTGGGGCTTATACCTCCCGGAATTGACGAAATTGTTGCAGGAGATACACAGCGGACAAGGCTTAAGGACATCAGAGCCCTGTTCCTTATCGGAGCAAATGAGGGCATTATCCCGAAGGCAATAGGAAGCGGCGGGATTTTATCGGATATGGAAAGGGAGCTTCTCTCTGACAAGGGTATTGAGCTTGCTCCCACCAGGCGGCAGAGAGCCTTTACCGAGCAGTTTTATATATATCTGAATATGACAAAGCCGAGTGAAAGGCTTTATATTACGTACCACAAGACGGACGACGAGGGCAGGGCGGTGAACCCGTCATATGTAATTGGCAAGCTGAGAAGCCTGTTCCCAAAAACAATTCTGCATGATGAGGATGCTTATAAGAACGATCCCGAGCATATATTGGGTGACGCAGGTATCAGCTATCTTGCATCGGGCTTAAGAAGCTTTTCGGAAAAGGAACCGGATAATTTCTTTTATGAGCTGCTTATGTATTACAGGAGCAGGAAGGATACTGCCCGGATACTTAATAAGCTTATCGGCGGAGCATTTCATGTTAACAAGGATAAGGGCATAGGAAGAGAGGCTGCAAGGCAGCTTTACGGTCCGGTTTTATCGGGAAGCGTTACAAGGCTTGAGGAATATTCGGGATGTGCATATGCGCATTTTCTGTCATATGGTCTTAATCTCGAAGAAAGACAGGAATACAAGCTTGCCGTACCGGATATAGGCAATATATTTCACAATTCAATAGACGCCTTTTCAAAGAGGCTGGATGAAAGCGCCTACACCTGGCATGACATACCGGATGATGTAAGGCAGAAGTGGGCAATTGAAAGTGTTGCCGATGCGGTGGACAAATATGAGAATAGCTGTATAAGAAGCACAAAAAGAGATGAATACCTGATTAGAAAGATAGAGAGAATTACCGTCAGGACCCTTTGGGCTTTATGCAGTCAGATAAGACAGGGGATCTTTGAGCCTGCCGGGTATGAAATGCCCTTTTCACTTGTGCCGGATTCAAGTCTTCACATAAAGGGGCGCATCGACCGGATGGATTTGTATGAGGCAGAGGACAAGGTATATGTGAGAGTGGTGGATTATAAAACCGGCAGCACATATTTTGATATAGGCAGCATATACCACGGGCTGCAGCAGCAGCTTGCGGTGTACTTAAGCGCTGCTATGGATTACCTTAAGGACAGGTATAAGGATAAGAAGATAATACCCTCAGGCATATTTTATTATCATATAGATGATCCGATAGTGGAATGGAGCGACAAGCCCGAGGAGGATATTTTTAAAAGCCTGCGTATGAACGGCCTGGTAAACGGGGATAAGGAAATAATTGCAATGATGGATAATAAGCTTAAAGCTGAGGATGGCGGACTGCGTACTTCAGTAAAATCCGACATAATCCCTGTGGAGATCAATAAGTCGGGAGAGCCCGGAAGACGCTCTGCAGTTGCCGACAGCAGCCAGCTTAACGCACTGCTTGATTACGTGAACAAAAAGCTTATTAATGACACTGAACAGATACTGGAGGGAGATGTTAGGCTATATCCGTACAGGTCAGGCAGCAGGGCGGCGTGTGATTATTGTCCGTACAAAGGTGCCTGCGGCTTTGATGAAAGGTTGCCGGGGTATACTTATCATAATCTGGCAAAACGTACCCTTGATGAAATGAAGGAGGCAATTTATGGCATGGACGAAGGCCCAGCAGAAGGCAATTGACACCAGGAATAAGAATCTGCTTGTTTCGGCTGCGGCAGGCTCCGGCAAGACTGCCGTATTGGTTGAGCGTATTATTTCCATAATATCGGAGGGGGACAATCCGGTGGACATCGACCGCTTGCTGGTAGTTACCTTTACCAATGCCGCAGCGGCTCAGATGCGGGAACGAATTGTAAAAGCCCTGGATGATAAGCTCCTTGCCGCACCGGATAATGCACATCTTCAGAAGCAGCTTTCCCTGCTTTCCGGTGCCCAGATAACCACTATTCACAGCTTTTGCATGAATATAATACGAAATTACTTTCACAGGATTGATCTGGACCCATCCTTCAGGATGGCAGAAGAATCCGAGTCCCTTCTGCTGAAATCCGATGTAATGGGTGAGGTTCTGGAACGCTGGTATGGGGAAGGCAGCGAGGATTTTCACGATTTCATAGAAAGCTATGCCCATTCAAGGACTGATTTGCCTGTGGAGGAGCTGGTTTTACTCCTTTACGAGACAGCCATGAGCAATCCCTGGCCCAGGGAATGGCTTAGGGATAAGCTTGGCTTCTTTGATATAGAAGACCCGGAGGACATGGAAAGCTCCGATTGGATGAAGGAGCTGAAGGACTATGTGAACGCGGTTATCACGGATCTTCTTAAGATTAATGCCGAAGCTGTGGAGATCTGCAGCGGGCCGGAGGGTCCAGCAGCATATCTTTCCGCACTTCTTTCGGACAGGGATATGCTGGAGTCCGTCATGCATGCCGGGTCATACGAGAAGTATTCACAGACTCTTGGAAATGTTTCTTTTGAAAGGCTATCATCCAAAAGAGAAGAGGGTGTATCCGCCTATAAAAAGGATAAGGTAAAGGAGCTCAGGGAGACAGTTAAAAAGAGCCTGAAGGAGCTTTCCGGGAGCTTCTTCTTTAAGCCGCCGGAGGATATGGCGGATAATTTGAAGGCAGTAAAAAAGCCGATGAAGGTGCTTTTTGAGCTCACTCTCGACTTCATAGACAGCTATGCAAAAGCCAAGGAAGAAAAGAATCTGATAGATTTTAACGATCTTGAGCATTTTGCACTGGACATACTTATAGAGGAGAAGGATGGAGTCAAACAGCCTTCCCGGGCGGCGCTGGAGCTTGCGGAGCAATATGAGGAAATACTCATTGATGAATACCAGGACAGCAATCTTGTCCAGGAAACCATCTTAAGCAGTATATCCAGGGAAAGCTCAGGTGTCATGAACCGCTTCATGGTGGGAGATGTCAAGCAGAGCATTTATAAGTTCAGGCTTGCAAGGCCGGAGCTTTTCATGGAAAAATACAATACCTACGATACTGAAGACGAGCTTGAATCCGGCAAGGACAGCCCAAGACTCCGGATTGATCTGGACACTAACTTCAGGAGCAGGAGGCAGGTAATAGATGCCGTCAATATGATATTCTCCCGTATAATGAAAAAGTCCGTGGGAGGGATTGAGTATGATAAGGCGGCAGCCCTGAAATATGGGGGGTTGTACGAGGAGCAGTATGAAGATCAATATAGAGAGCATATTGCCCGGCAAAACACCCTGCAAAATGACCGGCAGGATACTCAGCAATATACNNATACCCGGCAGGATACTTGGCAAAATACCCGGCAGGATGACCGGGAGGATACTTGGCAAAATAACCGGCAAGATTCTTGGCAATATGCTTTACAGGATAATCAAACACCATATAAAGCCGAATTGCTGCTTGTAACTGATGAGGAGGAGAGGGAAAATTGTATTATAGAGGATGCAGACGCCTCCAATAAGGACGCTTCTGATAATATGGCAATGAAGCCGGCATATGATGCAGCCAAAGTAACATATGATGTCGATTCGGCAGCTAAAGAGGATGCATCGGATATTAGCGGTAAAGAACCCGGTGAGGATGACGATGAGATTGAGTACTCAAAGAAGGAGCTGGAGGCAAGAGCAGTCGCAGCAAGGATTAAGGATCTGGTTGCCGGTGAAGGGGCTCTAAGGCTGCTTGACAGGGATACAAGGGAATATCGTCCCGCAAGATACGGCGATATTGTTATCCTTCTAAGAAGCATGAGCGGCTGGTCTGATGTCTTTGTCAGCACCCTCATGCAGGAGGGCATTCCGGCATATGCCGATACGGGTACGGGGTATTTTCAGACTGTGGAGATAATGACCGTACTCAACATGCTGAGGATTATTGACAATCCCCTTCAGGACATACCATTTGCAGGTGTTTTGCATTCACCCATAGTTAATGTGACTGCCAGGGAGCTTGCAATGATCAGAATATCTGACAGAAGCTCATGCATATATAAGGCTGCCCTTTATTATGCAGCCGAAGGAGCCGATGCTCAGCTTAAGGACAAGCTCAATGCATTTTTAGACTTACTGCATGATTTTCGCAACATGGTTAAGTTCAAACCGATATATGAGCTGATAGAAGAAATCCTTGAAAGGACGGGATACGGATATTATGTGGCTGCAATGCCCGGAGGGGACAGGAGAAAGGCCAACCTTGACATGCTTGTAAATCATGCCGTGAGATTCGAGAAGGGAAGCTACAGGGGACTGTTTTCGTTTATCCGCTATATCGAAAGGCTAAATAAGTATGAGGTGGATTACGGGGAGGCTTCCGTCCACGGGGAAGGTACCGATTGTGTTAGAATAATGAGCATTCATAAGAGCAAGGGTCTGGAATTCCCGGTTGTTATCCTGGCTGGACTAGGAAAGCAATATAATATGCAGGATACAAGGGGCAATATCTTAATTAATTCAGATTACGGGGCAGGCCCCGAATACATAGACTTAAAATTACGAACGAAGCTCCCCACTCTTCTTAAAAAGGTAATCCAGAAGAAGATCCGGCTTGAAAGCATGGGTGAGGAGCTCAGGGTACTTTATGTAGCAATGACCAGGGCAAAGGAAAAGCTTATTATGACCGGCTATATAAAGTCGGCTTATGGGATAAGCGGAAGAGATTTTACCTTCCTTGACCTAGCGTCGGTTAAAAGCTATCTTGAGCTTGTCCTGCCTGCAATAATCCGAAATACCGGTGCTGAAAGCATGGATATTGGGGAGAAGGGTTTTGAGGATGAACTCTGGCGCATTAATGTAGTCAGGAAGAGTATGCTGCTGGCAGAGGAAACAGCCAGGCAGGCCTTCATGATAAGGGAGAAGGAGGAGCTTGCTTCATTATACACCGACCGGGTATATGACAGCAATGCACGAGAGTTCATAAAATCAAGACTGAATTTTACATATCCTTATTTAACCTATCCTGGAATAAAGGCAAAAATGAGCGTTTCCGAATTAAAGAAGGCAGGGCAGTTTATAGATGATGAGCTGAGTGAGATTCCGTTTGCTGATGAGGATCAGAAATTAAAGCCTGAGGAGGATTCCGTAATACCGGAATTTATCAAGGGAAGCGACAGTACATCGTCAGGAACGGAACGGGGAACACTCTACCACAGGCTCTTGGAGCTTATAGACCTTACACGGGTGCAAAACAAGGAAGAGCTTGATGACGAGCTGGAGCGCCTGATAACGGAAGGCAGGCTGGAAAGGGACGAGGTTGGCAGGCTAAAACGGGATTATATAATCAGGTTTATCGAGAGCCCTGTTGCCGGGAGAATGCGAAGGGCTCAAAGAGAAGGCCGCTTATTCAAGGAAAGGCAGTTTGTTATCGGCCTGAAGGCTGGTGAAGTGTTCAAGGGGACAGAAAGTGACGAGTTGATACTTATTCAGGGTATCGTGGATGTCTTCTTTGAAGAGGAGGACGGAATTATCCTACTGGATTATAAATCAGACAATGTTTCGGATGAACAGGAATTGATAAAAAGGTACAAGGTGCAGCTTGAGCTTTATAAGAAAGCCCTGGAAATGATCCTTAAGAAGAGAGTGAAAGAGATGATAATCTATTCCCTCTATCTTGGCAGGGAAATCCGTATAGAACAATCATAGTTGGGAAAACTCTAGTAAATAATGATTGAAAAGGAATGAATAAAAGCATGGCTGCAAAAAAGGACAAAAAAATAAACCTGAATGAAATCAAGCCGGAGGAAAAGCTTAAATATGAAATAGCTAAAGAGCTTGGTTATCTGGACAAGGTAATGCAAACAGGCTGGAAATCACTCACAGCCAAGGAATCAGGGCGTATAGGCGGGCTTATGACAAAGCGCCGGAAAGAGCAAAACAGCAAACCGATTATACAGGATCCGTGCATAAAAGAATGAGCACACCGTTAATGCAGGATCCGGCTTAAAAGGGAAAGCACCGCTTATAAAGAACACGGCTTAAAAGGTGAACACGCAGCTTATGCAGGACTTGGCATATAAGGGTAAGCAGGCATTTTATACGGTGCCCGACCTGTAGCCGTTGTTGTTCAGCTTGAGATTTTCTATACCAAGGAAGCTTTTAATTGCAACACATGCTCCTCCAAGCAATATAGAGGTATCCCGGAGTACGGACGGCACAATGCTGATATAGCTGTTCATCCTGCTTCTTAAGCAGTCTTCTATCTCCTGTACAATATCGGGGAAATTTATCGTAAATGAGCTGTTGATTATTACTATATCGGGATTATAGGCATTAAGTATGTTATTGATGCCTGCCGACATATACTTTATGAAGCGGTCCATTATGAACATAGCATCGGGATCCTTATCCTCGTATGCCTTGCGATAGTCTTCAAAGCTTGCCTGTCCAAGGCTCTTTCTTGAGGCATATTCCTTAAGCAGGACCCTTTCCGAGACATACTGCTCCAGGCAGCCCAGATTGCCGCAGGGGCAAGGTCTTCCGTCCATTTCAATTATCGTATGTCCGAATTCTCCGGCCCGTCCGCTGTAGCCCGTATAAAGCTGATGGTTGATTATTATACCGAGGCCTATTCCGGAGTGGACGCTGATGTTGGCAATATTAGCATAATCATACTGGAAGGTCTTTTCACCAATAACCGAAAGATTTGCTTCGTTTTCAAGGTATACCGGAGTATTGAAATGCTGCTTAAGCTCACCGGATATATCTATGCCGGCCAGATTATAATAAGGCGCAAAGGATACGCGGTTGTCAATAGTTACCCCATGTATGCCCACAGTTATGCCCACCATTCCGTAGGGTGTATTCTCAGGCCGCTTCATGGATTCAATAAGTTGTATGAGCGCATCAATCAACAGGGATTTGGATGAGGGAGTCTTTATCTGCTTCAGGCTGTAATCCTCACCTGCCAGGTCCGAAACCAGGGCGGTAATGGTATCCACTCCGAGGTCAATACTGATTACATAGCCCGCTTTTTTATTGAGACTTATTAAAATCGGCTTTCTTCCAAGGCTGGTATCGTCGCTGCCAATTTCAATTATAAGCTTTCTGTTGAGAAGATCCTGAACTATGGCTGATATGGTAGCCTTGGTAAGCCCAAGCTTCTTGGCTGTCGCTGCCCTTGAGATGGCAGCATTGTTGATAATCGTCTCCAGCACCAGTTTGGTATTGATATCTCTGATAAGTTCCTTACTGCCTGTAATCATAAAGATGCACCCTTCAATTTGGTTTATTATGTTTCATGTTATCATATATTGTTTTTTTTGGAAAGAGTCAAATAAGCCTAATAATATGCGGTCATTCGGCATCCTTGATTATTTTGACATAAATGTTATAATTACTTTGTTTACAGGCGTTGTTTTTTCTCAACTTAATTTCCGAGGTGCGTATGAAGCAGCTTCAATTATTGCATGGCAATATAAACTTCCCTAATTTTTTCCCTGACGGAACATACGGCTCGGTCAAGGCTACAGACAGCTTTGACTTGCTTTCCTGCAAGGTTGACGGCATCGTAATGAATGCCTTTCATTTATACTCAAGACCGGGCGTATCAATTATAAGAAAGCACGGCGGCATCAATAACTTTATCGGATATCCGAATCCGATACTTACGGATTCCGGCGGTTTTCAGGTTTTCTCCCTGCTTAGGGAAAATCCGAAAAACGGACAGATCAATGAAAATGAAATTATTTTCAGACCGAATCAGGACAGGGAAAAAATCATTTTTTCGCCCGAGAAATGTATACAATTGCAATTTGCCGTAAGGTCGGACATAATCATGTGTCTTGACTATTGCACCCATCCTGAGGACAGTAATGAAATTCAGGAGAAGTCGGTGGAAACCACCATCAAATGGGCAAAAAAATGCAAACAGGAATATCTTTTGCAATTAAAAAACTATAAATACACAGAAGACAGGAGACCCTTAATATTTGCCATAATTCAGGGAGGAAATAATAATAAGCTGCGCAAATACTGCGCCGAAGAGCTTATCTCCATAGGGTTTGACGGATTTGGGTTCGGCGGATGGCCTGTCGATAGTAAGGGGAATCTGACTGATGAAATACTTGCCTATACCGCATCACTTATGCCGGATGAAGGAGTTAAGTATGCAATGGGTGTGGGAAAGCCGGAGGAAATTATAAGATGCGTCAAAATGGGTTATGACTTGTTTGATTGCGTAATTCCCACGCGGGAGGCAAGGCATCAAAGATTATACGTGTATAAAAGCATTGACGCAGTTACTCCGGATACGACCGATAGCTTCTACTCCTACTTATATATTATGGACGAAAAGTATATAGCGGACAGATCTCCCGTATCAGAGGACTGCGACTGTTTATGCTGCAGAAATTATTCCAGATCATATCTGCGTCATCTATTTGCCATAAACGATCCGCTTGCACAAAGGCTTGCAACAATTCATAACTTAAGGTTCTACACCACATTAATGGATAAATTAAGAGAGGCCGACAGTCAATGAACGCCGAAACATGCATAAGTGCAATTAAAGCATCTAAAAAGCATAATTTCATATGCGATGAAACAATTGCCGGGCTGGTTGAAAGGGAGATTGCAAAATACAAGTCTGAAAAGGATGTTATAAAATCGGTAAAAACCAAGCTGCATCAGATTACCGGCGCATTTATCGACGAGAGCGATATAAAGAAGGCCTACGGCATTCTTCAGAAGATCTGCGGCAATCTTGAGAACACCGATGGCAATCTTCAAAAGGCCTGCAGCAATCTTGAGAGTACCGATGATAATCTTCAGAATAACTATAGCCTTCCTCAGAATGCTTATGGCTTTTCTCAGAAAGGTTATGATATTCATCAGAATACTTATGATATCCTTCAGAGCTCCCATGACCTGTCGGAAGCAACGGACAGGCAGTCCATGGGTGAAGACATAAGGTCAATACTCTCGCTGCATGCTTCAACCAGGGAAAGAATGGACTTTATGGAAGAGATGTTCAAGGATATATTTACGGTCACAGGCAGGAATTGTTCAATTCTTGACATTGCCTGCGGCTTCAATCCCTTCTTTCTTGCGCTATATTCAGAGTCGGACCGTGAAAAGTATTACGCCTCCGATATTAACGTAAAATTAATAGACCTCTTAAATTACTTTTTTTCAGTTTCGAATATTAACGGACATGCATTTGCAAGTGACATATTATATAAAATTCCGGATGTTCAGGTGCAAAATGTGTTCCTGTTTAAAATAATTCCGCTGTTAGAGCAGCAGCAAAAGGGGTATTCGAAGGTACTGGCCCGCCGGCTCAAATCCGAATTTTTCACAATAACCTTTCCTACAAGAAGCCTGTCAGGGAAGAATGTGGGCATGTACCGGTTTTACAATGAGCTTATGCATAATTATTTTACCGGGGATGAATTCGAATATTGCCTGCAAAAAGAATATTTCAATGAAGCCTTATATATAATCAGACGGAGGAAGTAAAGTGGGGAAATTATATGTTGTAGCGACTCCAATCGGGAATTTGTCGGACATTTCCGAAAGAGCCCTGACAACCTTGAAATCTGTTAATTTAATAGCGGCGGAGGATACGCGGAGAACCCTGCAACTACTTAATCATTTTGACATTAAAACACCTGTCGTCTCATATCACAAGCATAACGAGCAGGACAGAAGCAGTGAGCTTATAGCACGGATGCAAAATGAAAACATTGATATTGCACAGGTATCGGACGCAGGCACTCCATGCATATCCGACCCCGGCTGCATATTAGTTTCAAAGGCAAGAGAACAGGGGATTGAGGTTGTTGCAATCCCCGGAGCATCGGCAATAACGGCCGCTTTATCCGTATGCGGATTTGTTTTTAATCAATTTTGCTTCCTAGGCTTTATTCCGAGGACAAAAAAAGAGAAGGAGGATTTTTATAATATCCTGTCGTCCTCAGATATTCAAACCCATGTTTTATATGAATCTCCCAACAGAATCATAGATTCACTTAAGGATATTTCGCAGGTGCTTCCCGGATGTGAGGTATTTGTGATCAACGATATATCGAAATATTATGAAAAATCATATAAAGGAACCATATCGGATGTGGTTTCGCAGCTTGAAACGGAACAGAATGCCGGCCTTGGCGAATATACGATTGTTATTCATAAGGATATGACAGGTGACGTACCATCCGCAGAGGAAGAGCACATTTCAATAGAAGCGCTGCTCATTGACGAAATGGTGATGTCAGGCTGTTCTCTTAAGGAGGCAATTTCTGCTGTCAGCAGCAGGAATTCAGGCCTTGGTAAAAATGAGGTTTACAAGGCATCGCTGAGATTGAAGGAGCTGCTGTAAGATATTACCCTTCCGGGTGCAGTGAGCAGCTGCAATGATGCTGCTCAAGCTGCGGCATAGGTTTGTTTGCAGGACTATATATAAACAGTAGAAAAATACATGCTGTATGAGGCCGGACTCCTGTCATAAGTTTGCTTGACATTATATGGATGAGTTGTTATATTTATTTTGAATAAGGATAAGCCCGGGAACGGACATAGCCGGAAAGCCTGATATTCAGGAAGGGGAGCCCAGGGCGCAAAACGAAAGGAGAGTAGCAAAATGCTGTATATTGGTGTTGATTTGGGGACTTCATCGGTGAAGCTCCTGCTGATGGATGAAGAAGGTAATATCAAGAGTATCGTAACAAGGGAATACCCGCTGTATTTCCCCAAGCCGGGCTGGTCCGAGCAGAATCCGGAGGACTGGTATAACGCTCTTGTTGATGGTATAAAGGAACTTACGAAGGACTGCAATAAGCAGGATATAGACGGCATCAGCTTCAGCGGCCAGATGCACGGAATGGTCATACTGGACGAGAACGACAATGTGATCAGGCCTGCAATACTATGGAATGACGGGCGCACTCAGGCCGAATGTGATTATCTTAATAATGACATCGGCAGGGAGGTAATATCGGGCTATACGGCCAACATGGCCTTAACCGGTTTCACCGCGCCGAAGCTTTTATGGGTAAGAAAGCACGAGCCTGAGAATTTTGCAAGGATTTGCAAGGTAATGCTTCCAAAGGATTATATAGCTTACAAGCTGTCAGGCGTCCATTGCACGGATGTGTCGGATGCATCGGGCATGCTGCTTTTTGATGTTAAGAACAAGAAATGGTCAAAGGAAATGCTTGATATCTGCGGGCTTAAAGAAGAGCAGATGGCAAAGGTTTATGAATCCTATCAGGTTGTGGGCAATCTCTGTGAGAAGGCTGCAGCCGAGGTTGGACTTCCGACTTCAATCAAGGTTATTGCAGGCGGCGGCGACCAGGCGGTGGCAGCAGTTGGGACCGGTACCGTGGGCCTTGGCAAGTGCAATGTATCCCTTGGTACATCGGGTGTTGTGTTCATATCCTCACAGGAGTTTGCTGTAGATGATAAGAATGCCCTTCATGCCTTCTGCCATGCCGACGGCAAATATCATTTTATGGGCGTAATGCTCTCAGCTGCAGCCTGCAACAAGTGGTGGATGGACGGGATCCTTAAAACCAAGGAATACTCAAAGGAACAGCAGGGAATTACAAAGCTTGGACAAAACAATGTGTTCTTCCTGCCTTACCTGATGGGTGAAAGGACTCCTCACAACAATCCCAATGCAAGAGGCACCTTTATAGGAATGACCATGGACACCTCAAGGGAGGATATGACGCAGGCAGTCCTTGAAGGCGTTGCATTTGCTCTCAGAGATTCCTTCGAGATAACCAAGTCCCTTGGAGTCAAGCTGGACAGAATCAGAATTAACGGCGGAGGCGCCAAGAGTCCGCTCTGGTGCAAGATCATAGCAAATGTGCTCAATGTCAAGGTTGACAAGATCAATTCGGAGGAAGGACCTGCTTTCGGAGCTGCTATCCTTGCTGCCGTAGGCTGCGGCAAATACTCCTCCGTTGAAGAAGCCACAGGCAAGCTCATAAAGGTTATTGACACAACCGAGCAGGATTCGGAGATTGTTAAGCTGTACGATAAGAAATATGAAGTCTTCAGACAGCTTTATCCTGCCCTTAAGGATATGTTTGACAAGATGGTATAACCTATATATAATACATCCGCCTGATATGAACGGCAATTACCTCCTAAGTAGATTAGGAATATCTAAATATACTTAGGAGGTATTTTTATATCCAAACATAATGACATTTCATTAGTAATGAAAAAACATACCTCTTAAGCAGACAAGGAAGTGACCTAAACCTGCTTAAGAGGTATTTATATGTTTAAATCACTGCACATTTCCGGGTTCAGTACTGCCATACCCCGGGGCTTGTTGGATTTTTCCTTCGGGTTTGCCGGATTTGCCCGGGATTGTATACTTTAATTATATGTGGTAAAATTATATGAATATTGCAGTATCAGGAAATTGTCTGTTTACTTTAAAGTACATATGGAGTTTCAGTAATATGTACCTTAAGTGTAAGCTTAGGGAGTTACACATTTACCTGATCAGGATGACCGAAGGGAGCAGTCATATGGCGTACAGTGCTGAATTTGCCGGTGTTTACGATATTCTCATGGAGCATATTCCTTATGATGAATGGGCAGATTATATATGTCGGCTGCTTGAAAAGGCCGGAATAAAAAGCGGCCTGCTGCTGGAGCTGGGCTGCGGCACGGGAGCCATGACCAGAAGGCTGGCCGGCAAGGGCTATGACATGATAGGAATAGATAATTCCGCTGATATGCTCTCAGAAGCAAGGGAATTAGGCTTAATCAGCAAGGAAGATATCCTGTATCTGTGCCAGGATATGAGGAGCTTTGAGCTATATGGCACGGTGGCAGCAGCATTTTGTGTATGCAATACAATAAATTACCTGCTTGAGGAGGAAGAGCTACTTGAAGTGTTCAGGCTCGTAAACAGGTACCTTGACCCGGGAGGACTGTTCATATTTGATATGGATACGGTCCATGCCTATGAAAATATAATGGGTGACAACACCATTGCAATTAATCGTGAGGAAGGAAGCTTCATATGGGAGAATACCTTCTATCCCGAAAAATGCATAAACGAGGTTCGTCTGACTTTATTCCTACCCAGGTTAAATCCCGATGGAGAGAGGGTTTATATCAAACGGGAGGAAACACATGTAAGGAGGGCTTATTCCATTGATGATATCCGGCGGCTGATAGATGAAGCAGGAATGGAATGGGTAGCGGCTTACGGTGAGATGTCGGAGGAGGAGCCGGATCCCTTAAGTGAAAGAGTCTATATTGTTGCAAGGGAAAAGTACCAGCAAGGCAAGCTCTACCTCTAATCTATAATATAATTAATCAAGCCGGGCAGCAAAAAGGAATAACAGAAACTAAACGGTGACATCTTACAGCAGACACAATTAATAAAGGAGAAGAAGCTGATATGGAAGACTATATTATCAAAGCCGGTGCGGCGGATAATCAAATAAGGGCTTATGCTGCAACAACAAGATCACTGGTTGAGCATGCAAGGCAGATTCATGGATTAAGCCCTGTGGCAACGGCTGCTCTCGGACGTCTTATGACGGCGGGAGTAATGATGGGGAGCATGATGAAGGGGGATAAGGATTTGCTTACCCTGCAGATAATAGGAGACGGCCCGATAGGAGGGCTGACGGTTACAGCCGACTCAGGGGGCCAAGTTAAAGGGTATGTCCATAATCCGTCAGTAATGCTTCCTGCCAATAAAAACGGTAAGCTGGACGTCGGAGGAGCCATTGGCGGCGGTATTTTAAATGTTATAAAGGACATTGGACTTAAGGAGCCTTACCAGGGCCAGATTAATCTTGTGTCAGGCGAGATTGCGGAGGACATAACCTATTATTATGCAGCAAGCGAACAGGTACCCTCAAGCGTTGCCCTCGGTGTGCTTATGAATAAGGAAAATACGGTTCGTCAGGCAGGCGGTTTTATCATTCAGCTTATGCCAGGTGCACAGGATGAGCTGATAGATAGGCTGGAAAGGAAGATAGAATCCCTTGACAGTATTACCGGACTTCTTGACAGGGATATGAGTCCGGAGATGATACTCGAGCACATCCTCGGAGATTTTGGACTTGAAATATTCGAAAGGCAGCCGGCGGCCTTTTATTGCAATTGCAGCAGGAAGCGTGTGGAGAAGGCCATTATATCCATCGGAGAAAAGGACATAAAGGAAATGATAGCTGATGGGGAGCCTGTGGAGGTAAATTGTCATTTCTGCAGCAAGCATTATGTTTTTACTATTGAGGAATTAAATACGCTGCTGGAAACAACAAAAAAGAATTAATATTACAAAAAGCAGATAAGGAAAGACATTGTTATATAGGAAGTATCAGGATAATATTAGTATTAAGCTTATATCAGGATGTTATTAGTATAAAACCGATAACAGGTTGATATTAGGATAAAGCTTAAATAGGATGATATTAGTATGAGGCCGATAACAGGTTGATATTAATATAAAGCTGATAGCGGGATAATAAAAATGAAGCTGATATCAGGATAATAATAAAAAATATATCAGGACAGCTTAAAATTTTTGTGGGGAGGAAGGTTATGAAGGGTGCTTTTTATACCGGAAAATATGTCAATCTTTTCAGGAAATACGGATATGATGAGAAGGAAATAGAAAAAAAGCTGGAAGACGCATATATGACTATATTTTACGGAGCCGATGACGAACGATTCTATTTTGAGACGGATAATGACATGGCTTACTTTTTGGATACCGGCAATCTGGACGCAAGGACGGAAGGGATGTCCTACGGAATGATGATGTGTGTCCAGAGGGACTGGAAGAAGGAATTCGATAAGCTCTGGAAATTTTCAAAGACATATATGTGGAATCCGGAGGGTGAATATAAGGGCTATTTCTCATGGTCTGTCCGCCCCGACGGAGTAAAGCTCGGCATGGGACCCGCTCCTGATGGTGAGGAATACTTTGCCATGGCATTATTCTTCGCCTCCAACAGATGGGGTGACGGTGAGGGTATATATAATTATTCCAGGGAAGCCAGGGCGATACTTCATGAGTGTGTACATAAGGGTGAGAATGGTACTCCCGGCAAACCAATGTGGGAGCCCTCCAACAAGCTGATAAAATTCATTCCGGAGTGGGATATCACCGATCCTTCATACCATCTGCCGCATTTTTACGAGCTGTTTGCATTGTGGGCCGACGAAGAGGACAGACAGTTCTGGAAGGAGGCTGCCGAGGCCAGCAGGCAGTACCTGCATAAGGCATGCCATCCTGTAACCGGACTGGCTCCGGAATATTCCTATTATGACGGGAAGCCCTACAGGAAAGACAACAGGGAGAGATATTACAGTGATTCCTACCGTGTTGCCGCCAATATCGGGATGGATTACAGCTGGTTCGGCAAGGATGAATGGCAAAGGGACTGCGCTGACAATATACAAAGATTTTTCTGTGAGACGGTAAAGGGTAAGACGGATCTGATTTATGAGATAGACGGGACGATAATAAATGAAAAGGCTTTGCATCCGGTTGCAATCATCGCCACCAATGCGGAATGCTCCCTTGCGGCAAATGATACTAAAAACCGCAGGGAATGTGTGGATTTGTTCTGGAACACACCGCTGCGAAAGGGCGACAGGAGGTATTATGATAACTGTCTGTATCTGTTTGCATTGCTTGCGCTGAGCGGCAATTACAGGATATGGATGAAGCAGTAAACCATATACGCAGGAACATGGGCATATAAATATAGTAAGTATTATTGGTGCAGTTTTATATATGGATTGGCATGTAAAATGTTGATGTACAGGCTTTCGGATACGAGTTAATCAGTATGAGGAATGAGGAGAACAAGGGTTATTTGGTATAACCCATAAATGATTATAAGAAGGAGAGGTTGTATGAAATTCGGATATTTTGATGAGGAAAGAAGGGAATACGTAATAACCAGGCCGGATACACCCGCTCCCTGGGCAAACTACCTGGGGTCGCCTGAGTATGGAGCAATTATTTCCAATAATGCAGGGGGATATAGCTTTGTAAAGAGCGGAGCAAACGGAAGAATTACCCGCTATATTTTTAATCATGAGGACAAGCCCGGAAGATATGTTTATTTGCGTGATGATGACGACTCGGATTACTGGTCCGCTTCATGGCAGCCGGTCGGCAAGCCTCTGGGTGAGGGCGAAGACAGCTACCAAAGCGCATGCCATCATGGTACGGCATATACCAGTATCAAGGCACAGTATAAAAAGATTCATTCTGAAGTGCTTTATTATGTGCCCCTTAATAAAACTCATGAGGTGTGGAAGGTTACCGTAAAAAACACAGATGACAAGCCGAGAAATATTTCGGTTTTCGGCTATGTGGAATTCACGAATGACAGCAATTATGAGCAGGACATGGTAAACCTGCAGTATACTTTATTCATAACTAAGACATATTTTAATGGCAACAGGATACTTCAGACCATTAACGAGAATACCGGCAAAAATTCAGAGGGCACTAATTATAAGGAAAGGTTCTTCGGACTTGCAGGAGCACAGGTGGAATCCTATAACGGCTGCAAGCGCTCCTTCCTTGGAGGATACAGAAGCTACGGCAATCCCATTGCCGTTGAAAGAGGCCGCTGCGACAATGTTTTAAATTACAACCAGAATGCCTGCGGTGCGCTCCATACGAAGATTACGCTGCTTCCGGGCGAAAGCAGGGAGTTTGCATTTGTGCTCGGACAGAAGAATGATAAGACTGCCGGCAAAATTATGGACGGATATACCGATTTAGAGGTTATAGACAGGGAGATTAACGAGCTTATAAATTACTGGCACGGGAAGCTGTCAAACTTCCAGGTAAAGACCCCCAGTGAAACCTTCAATACCATGATCAACACATGGAATGCATACCAGTGCTTCATAACCTTCATATGGTCAAGGGCTGCATCCCTTATATACTGCGGCCTTCGCAACGGCTACGGCTACAGGGATACTGTTCAGGATATCCAGGGCATTATTCATATGGACCCGGAGGCAGCCGGTGAGAAGCTGGTGTTTATGCTTTCCGCACAGGTGGACAACGGAGGAGGGCTGCCGTTGGTGAAATTCGATCACAGGGCAGGCCAGGAGGATACACCTGACGATGTATCCTATGTCCAGGCAACGGGACATCCTGCATACAGAGCCGACGATGCGCTCTGGCTGTTCCCTACGGTTTATAAATATCTTGCGGAGACGGGGGACAGAAGCTTCTTAACCAAGGTAATTCCCTACGCCAACAAAGGGGAAGGAACCGTATATGACCACCTTAAGAGGGCCATTAACTTCTCCATGGAGCGGCTGAGCGCCCATAACATGCCTGCCGGACTTCATGCCGACTGGAACGATTGCTTAAGACTCGGGAAGAAGGGTGAATCTACCTTTGTAGCCTTCCAGCTTTACTATGCAATGTCCGTTATCAAGGATTTTGCCAGGGATATGAAGGATACTGATTACCTTGAGTATATAGAGCGTGTTCAAGGCGATCTTAAAAGTATCCTTAATAATAATTGCTGGGATGAGGATCGCTTTATCAGGGGATTTAAGGAGGACGGACAGGTTATCGGTTCAAGAAAGGATCCCGAGGCAAACATGTGGCTGAATCCCCAGTCCTGGGCAGTCATAAGCGGACTTGCAGACTCAGAGCAGGCCGAGAAGGCCCTTGAGAGCGTCCACAGGGAATTAAACACCAAGTATGGGGCAAGGGTAATGGCTCCGGCCTATGTTGATCATGCCTTTGACGGTGCGCTGGCTATTTTATTCAATCCTTCAACCAAGGAAAACGGCAGTATATTCTCACAAACACAGGGATGGCTTATTCTTGCGGAAGCTCTGATGGGACATGGAAACAGGGCGTTCGAATACTTTACCGAAACAAGCCCCGCAACCTGGAACGAGCATGCTGAGATCAGGGTTCTTGAGCCTTACGTGCACGGACAGTTTGTAGAAAGCATTGACAGCCCCTTTGAAGGAAGGGCTAATGTACACTGGCTTACGGGCACAGCCTCCACAGTGATGGTAGGATGTGTTGAGGGCATTCTTGGAATAAGGCCGGATATAGGCGGGATTTGTATAGCTCCAAGCATACCCTCCGACTGGAAGGAGCTCTCTATGGAGAAGAATTTCCGCAACAGGAAGCTTCTCATCAAGGTTAGGAACGAATCGGGAGCAGAAAGCGGATATAAGGAAATGTACTTAAACGGCGTAAAGCTTGATTCAAATTACATTCCCGAGGAGAAGCTTAAGGATACCAATGACATACTTCTTATTATGTAGGATTATAGCATTATCAGAAGGATTGCTGCATAATTAAATAACTATAAACAAGGATAGGGCAATGCTCCCCGCAATGCATTTTGGGGGAGTGATTGCCCTTTTCGGATGTCATATCTGTTATATTGCTGCAGTCTCCTTTACGGAATAAAGCTATTAATCCTGCCGGGCAGCATACATAATGATTGGATTTAGTCTGCCGGCGCAGCATACATAATGATTGGATTTAGTCTGCCGGCGCAGCATTATATAATGAAAAGTAATGCATTATATTAGAAGATTTGATAAGGACCGGGATAAACATGTATTGCAGGATAAATAATACTTTGCTACAATTTACACATAGCAAAGAACATCAGACACATTAAGCACATTAAGCATACTAAACACACCGGACGTATTAAANNAACACATTGAACACAGTAAGACACATTAAACTTATTAAACACATTGTGTAAATTAAGCACATTGCATAATGTACTTCATTTATAAGGCATGAAGTACATATCACACATTTATGCTAAGATAGGAGAATATTATGAAGAAGCTGGATATGCTCTATGAGGGAAAAGCTAAGAAGGTATACCTGACCGACAAGGAGGACATATATATTGTTGATTATAAGGATGATGCAACTGCATTTAACGGGCTGAAAAAAGGTACTATAGCCGGTAAGGGCGTCATAAATAATAAAATGTCCAACCACTTGTTCAGGATTTTGGAAGCCGAAGGGGTTCCGACTCATTATGTCGAGGAATTGAGCGACAGGGAAACAGCTGTTAAGAAGGTTAAGATAGTGCCCCTTGAGGTAATAATCCGCAATTATTCGGCAGGGAGCTTTGCAAAAAGGCTGGGTATAGAGGAAGGCAGGAAGCTTCTTTCACCTACACTTGAATTTTCATATAAGAATGACGAGCTTGGAGATCCCATGATTAATGATTATTATGCAATTGCAATCGGTATTGCCACCAGAGAGGATATCGACCGTATAACCGAGCTTGCTTTCAAGGTAAATTCTATACTATCAGCGTATTTTAAGGATTTGGGAATTGAGCTTATCGATTTTAAGCTTGAATTCGGAAGATATAAGGACAGCATAATACTGGCCGACGAGATATCGCCTGACACCTGCAGGCTATGGGATGCAGCCACCCACGACAAGCTGGATAAGGATCGCTTCCGCCGTGATATGGGCGGTGTGGAGGAAGCCTACATGGAAGTTGCAAGAAGACTGGGGATTATATAGTATTTAGCCGGGACTGCCAAGCTGTTTATATATAAGCAGCTATACGTGTTGTTTTTACTATAAGATTAGTTTGCAGCACGCCCTGGGGGCAGTCCTGTTTTTATTGAAGGCATTTACATGTATGCTCTGTACTATATAGATAACAATAATAAAGGAGGAGCGGAATATAATCGATGGACAAGGACATATATATGAGCCCGCTTTCGGAACGGTATGCGGGAAAGGATATGCAGTATCTTTTTTCACCGGAAAAGAAATTCAGGACCTGGAGAAGACTATGGGTAGCCCTGGCAGAGGCCGAGAAGGAGCTTGGGCTTGACATAACCGATGAGCAGATAGAGGAATTAAAAAAATATCAGGATGAGATCAATTACGAGGATGCCAATGAAAGGGAAGCAAAGGTCCGGCATGATGTGATGGCCCATGTATATGCCTACGGCCTGCAGTGTCCAAAGGCCAGAGGCATCATACATCTTGGGGCAACCTCCTGCTATGTGGGAGATAATACGGATATAATCATAATGACGGAGGCCCTTAAGCTCATAAGGCGCAAGCTTGTAAATGTGATGGCAAGGCTGGCTGATTTTGCATTAAAATACAGCGCCCTTCCCACACTGGCATTCACCCATTTCCAGCCCGCACAGCCGACCACCGTGGGCAAAAGAGCTGCCCTGTGGCTGCAGGAATTGAAGCTGGATTATGAAGATATCAATTATATTTTAGGCGGAATGAGGCTTCTTGGATGCAAGGGCACAACCGGAACCCAGGCAAGCTTCATGGAGCTCTTTAACGGCAACCATGAAAAGGTAAAGCAGCTTGATGCCAAAATAGCACAAAAAATGGGATATGAGGGTTGCTATATGGTATCAGGCCAGACCTACAGCAGAAAAATCGATACCAGAGTCATGAACGTACTTGCAGGGATAGCAGCCAGTGCCCATAAATTCTCGAATGACATACGGCTATTGCAGCATCTTAAGGAGATTGAGGAACCCTTTGAAAGTGAACAGATAGGCTCCTCTGCAATGGCATACAAGAGAAACCCCATGAGATGTGAAAGGATGGCATCCCTTGCCAACTATGTGATATGCAATGCCGCTAATCCTGCAATAACCTCCGCCACCCAATGGTTTGAAAGGACCCTGGATGATTCGGCCAACAAGCGCATCAGCATTCCGGAGGCTTTTTTAGCAGTGGACGGGATCCTTCAGCTCTATATGAATGTTGCCGAGGGACTTAGGGTATATCCAAAGGTAATTGAAAAGCATCTAATAAGCGAGCTCCCCTTCATGGCTACGGAAAATATTATGATGGATGCAGTTAAGGCAGGAGGCGACAGGCAGGAAATCCACGAGAGGATCCGCAAGCTCTCAATGGAAGCCGCTATAAATGTCAAGGAAAAAGGGCTGGACAATAATCTCCTTGAGCTGATAGCAGGTGACAAGGCATTTGGCTTAAGTCAGAAGGAGCTTAAAGACTGCATGGATCCCTCCAGATATACCGGAAGAGCTAAGGAGCAGACGGAGGAATTTATCCGGGAGGAGATAAAGCCGATTCTTGATGATAACAGTGAGCTGCTTGGATATACCCCCGAGGTCAGGGTGTGACAGCACACTACAGAGTATAACGGTACATTAGCTTACATGGTATGACATAGCTGAGCAATATGGATTAGAACATTATAATACATGGTATGATATAATCTGCATTTCACAGTGTGACAGTGCATTGCATGAAAAAGCATATAGTGTTATAATTAACGCATATTACTTTTGAATGATGCATAAGGAGACGTTATGCATATTAATCTTGATTATTACAGGGTATTTTACCATGTGGCAAAGACCGGCAGCTTTACCCAGGCCGGAGATGAGCTGTGCATTTCTCAGCCTGCGGTAAGCCAGACAATCAAGCTGCTTGAGGATATCCTTGGCAGCAAGCTGTTCCTGCGCATACCCAAGGGGGTAAGGCTCACTCCCGAGGGTGAGGTGCTTTTTTCTTATATCCAAAGGGGATATGAATATATCATGCTGGGTGAAGAGCAGTTTAAGAAGATCATTGAGCTGGAAAACGGGGAAATCCGGATCGGAGCAAGCGACATGACCCTGCAGTTTTTTCTGCTCCCTTATCTTGAAAGATTCCATGAAAAATTTCCGGCCATCAAGGTAAAGGTGACTAATGCTCCCACTCCGGTGACATTGGAATATTTGTATGCAGGAAAGATTGATTTCGGTGTTGTAAGTGAACCCTTCCAGGCAAGGCCTGAGATAGACTCGGTAAGGATAAGGCAGATACAGGATATATTCGTGGCAGGCAGCAGATTTGAAAGCCTGAAGGGAAGGAAGCTGGAATTTAGTGAGCTTGAGAAGCTTCCCATTATATGCCTTGAGAATAATACAAGTACGAGAAGATATATAGACGAATTCCTGAAGGATAATCAAGTGGTCATCCAGCCTGAATTTGAGCTGGCGATGAGTGATATAATAGTTGAATTTGCTGCAAGAAACCTTGGAGTCGGCTGTGTGGTCAGGGATTTTGCAGCGGAAGCAATTGAGAAGGGCTTATTATTTGAGCTTCAGTTTAAGAATGATATACCAAAGCGGCATTTTTGCATAATTACCGGACAGAACAATCCGATATCCACAGCTGCAAGGCAATTGCTTGATATGATGACGGGAGGAGCTTATGAAAAAAATAGCACAATTTGAGAAGGTAAGCTTAGATCAGTTCAGGGAAGGATGGCTCGATACATTTTATCCGGGCAGGCAGGCAGATGAAGCCCTGCTTTCCGAAATTGCAGGGATATATGAAAACATAAGGCTGCCGAGAAGAGCTACCAGGGGCTCGGCCGGGTATGATTTTTTCAGTCCGGCTGCCTTCACTCTTAAGCCCGGTCAAAGTATAAAAATCCCGACGGGTGTAAGAGTCAGAATAGACGAAGGCTGGGTGCTGCAGTGCTATCCCAGGAGCGGCCTTGGATTCAAGTACCGCCTGCAGCTTGACAATACGGTTGGCATAATTGACAGCGATTACTACCAAGCTGCCAATGAAGGGCATATATTCTGCAAGCTTACCAATGACAGCAGGGATGGCCGGACTGTCACCATAGAAGCCGGAACGGGATTTATGCAGGGCATTTTCACTGAATACGGAATTACCGTTGACGATGATTCCGACCGGATTAGAAGCGGCGGATTCGGCAGTACCGGTCAGTAAGACGTATTTATGTCAATACCCCTGTAATTCATATATTTATTGTAAGCATTTCCTTGCTTAAAGTATCATTTACTTATTTAAGATACCCAGCAAAACCTCCAGCAGTGCATCATTAAGCTCCTTGGTCATAAAGCAGAATCTTATAAACTTATTGTTTAAGAACGGGAAGGTGGAACAGTTCCGTATCATATAACCCCTTCTGATTGCGGCATCAAATAAATCCATGGATGTAACATCCTCCCGGAGTATTTTCACCAGAACAAAGTTGGCAGTGGGAGTAAAATATTTGATGCTTTTACAGTTGTCAAGCAGGGAGCATACACGGCGGCGTTCACTGGCTATAAGAGCCCTGGTCTCCTTAATATATTCCTCATCTGTGAACATGATTTCACCGGCTATTACCGCAAGGGAGTTAATGGTCCAGGGGTTTTTACGCTGATTCATCTCTTTAAGCAGATCCGAATTGCCGCACACAGCATATCCGAGCCGGAGTCCGGGAGCGGCAAAGAACTTGGACACCCCTCTCAGTATGATAAGATTATTGTAATAACCGGTTAGCGGTGATGCGGTTACTTTTGATATATCCTCGGTAAATTCCACATAGGTTTCGTCCACCATTACATATATACCCTTTTTTTTGCAGATATCCAGAATCTTTCGCATATCGTTTATGGTTATTGCGGAAGAGGTTGGATTGTTGGGATTGCAGATAACCAGAAGCTCAACATCCAGGGTAAGCTCCTTTTCCAGTGAAGCTATATCAAGCTGGAATGAGTTTTCCTCCTCAAGCCTGTAATACAGGGAGGAGCCTCCGCCAAGAGCCACCTCCCGTTCGTATTCGGAATAGGTGGGTCCAATAATAAGGGCCTTCTTAGGATGCATGATTTGAATAAACAGGGATATAAGCTCCGTGGAACCATTGCCCACAATAATATCATTTATGTCGTTATGGACATAATCCGCAATGCATTTTCTTAAGGTGGTGTATTCCCTGTCGGGATAGCTCATAATTGCATCAACCCGCTTGGCAAGTGCGGTTCTTAATCCGGGTGATATGCCGAGAGGATTTACATTTGCCGAGAAGCTCACTATATCCTCTTTTCTTATATTATATATTTTTTCAATTGTTTCAAGGTCGCTTCCGTGAAAATGGTCGGAATGCTTTATCATAACGGTATCCCCTTTCAAATCGGATGTGGCGGTAAAATTCGACATCTGCTGGATTTTTTATCAGGTATGCATTATAATTATTATAGCTGTTTTTTTAATATGTGCAAGCATGTAATATATTGCTTACCATGAGGTGATATGTTGAAGGAGAAGATCGAACGCTTTTCAAAAGGGACTTTTGAATACGAGCAGCCTTTTCTTATGGTTTCAGAGGAAAAGATTAAGCTTTCCATTGAAGCCGGTAAGGTTCATGAAGGCTGCATAACAATTAAGAACAGTGCCGGCAGGAGCATGAAGGGTGTTCTCTATTCTTCCAACAGGTTATTTACACTTGGATGCAGCTCCTTTTCAGGTCCCGAGAACACCATCACCTATAGGTTTATAGCCGAGTATTTAAATGAGGGCGAAAAAATTGAAGGGGAACTAAGCATAGTAAGCGACTGCGGCGAGTATGTTGTTCCGTATTATGCCAGCATAGAGGCGCCGTACTGTGCAACCTCAATCGGCAAGGTGAAGGATTTGTTCCAGTTTGCAAACCTTGCCAGAATGGACTGGACGGAAGCTAAAAAGGTTTTCCGTTCTGATGATTTTGAACGTGTAATACTTAAAAACGAAGAAAAATACAGGGTGTTATATCGCAGTCTGTTAAAAAATATATCAACCAGCCAGGCTCTGGAGGAATTTTTAATTGCCGTTCACAAGAAGCCGAAGGTGGAATTAAGCATTAATAAAACAAAGCTTGAGTATCGGGTATATGACGAAGAGTTCATGGACAAGCTGATACTGACCAAGAACCATTGGGGGTATGCAGAGATCAGGGTAAGCACGGATGCCCCCTTCATACAGCTTGAGCAAAAGTTTGTATGGGCGGACCGTTTCATTGGCAATACCCAACAGATATCCTTCCTGATTGTACCGAAAAATATGAGGCGGGGCAATAATTTTGGACGTATATACATCAAAACGGTGCACCAGACAATAATAGTGGAGGTTACATGCCGTCACGTAAGATTCAACCAGAAGGAGCTTCTTAACCGCAGGGCTAAGGAAAGGGCTATCTGCGGCTTTACAAGAAATTATCTGGATTTCAGAATAGGCCGGATAAGCCTTGGCAGGTATGTGGAGGGTACTCAGGCATTATTTACCGGAATTGAGGATGATGACGGAAGCTTCAAAACAAAGCTTATCAGGACCCACCTTGCAATAATATCGGACAGGAGGAGGCAGGCAGGACAGCTTCTTGCAGAAATAGCGGAGGATGAGGAGAAGCTTAAGAAGAACTCTGTTCCGGAGTACTGTGCATACCTGTACCTTGACGCATTGTATCGCAAGGAGGAGGATATAGTAAAACGGGCTGCGGAAACAATCAGTTGGTACTACGATAACGGGTATGATGACTGGAGGATACTTTGGCTTTTGTTTTATACCGGCACAAGGTATGAAAAGAACAAATCGCAAAAGCTTGCAGATATAAGAGAGCATTTTGAAGCGGGGTTAAGAAGCCCGGTCATGTATTATGAAGCAATGCTGGTTTATAATGAAGAGCCTTATCAGTTAAGGGATTTAGGTGATTTTGAGATACAGGTTCTTGGCTACGGCATACGAAACAGGATGCTTAAAAAGGAGCTTGTTCAGCAATACACTTATCTGGCAAACAGGAGAAAGACCTTTAATCCCATTATTTTCAGAGGACTTGCAAGCCTGTACAATGAGTACGGCAGTAATGAAATACTGTCAGCCATCTGCTGCATGCTGATAAAGGGAATAAAAAGATCCGAAAGATATTTCGAATGGTACAAGAGGGGAGTTGAAGCGCAGCTTCGCATTACAGAGCTGTACGAGTATTTCATGTATTCTGCCGACGAAGCTTCGGATGAGCCCCTTCCCCAGCCGGTGCTCCTTTACTTCATATATAACAGCAGTTTAAGTGACAAAAAAAGGGCATACCTGTATGCCAATATAATTAGGCACAAGGCTTCCAATGAAGCGATATACAGGACGTATTACAAAAGAATGGAGGTATTTGCGCAGAAACAGCTTGATGCCCACAATATAAGCCCGAACCTTGCCGTCCTGTATAAGGAATTCATGGATAAAAGCAGCATAACCGAGGATATGGAGGAACGGCTTCCCGATGTCATATTTACATATGAATTGACATGCGGCAATCCCGATATAGTATACGTCACGGTAATACATAAGGAGTTGGAGGAAGAGGAGAACATTCCTATAACAGGGGGCAAAGCATATATCCAGCTATACACCAAAAATGCGCTGATCTTCCTGACAGACACTATCGGAAACCGTTATACGGTATCAATAGATTACACATTAAGGCCATTATTCTCACCTGAATATATAGCGCAGATTAAGCCGGACAAGACTGACAAGCCCAGGCTTTTGCTGCACTTGAACGATCATTACAGGGAGTACCGCGTAATGAGTGAGAGTTCAATTGATATCAGAAGAAGGGTGCTTCTTATTCCGGGACTTAAGCCCGAATATTATGCGGATTGCCTGCTGGCAATTATAGATTATTATTATGATGCGTTTGATGAGATGTTATTCAGACATTACCTTGCCATGGTGGACCTTGGCAAGGTTAATGAAGCTGACAGAATGAAATTCATGGAGTATATGGTGACAAGGGGATATTACGACAAAGCCCTGGAGGCTCTGGAAATCTATGGCTTTGAAGGAATATCCGTGAACAGGCTGCTGAGGCTTGCTTCCGCCTGGATATCGGAAGCCGGGCCTGAAAATGGTGAAGAGCTGCTTGTAAGCTTGTGTCATTACATATTCACCAATGGCAAATATGACGATGTGATACTTGAATTCCTGGTAAGCAAGTATTACGGCCCCATCCCGGATATGATGAAGGTTTGGCATGCATCCCGTGATTTTGGAATAGATACCCGGATGCTGGAGGAGCGAATTCTGGTGCAGATGCTCTTTTCCGAAAGCAATATGGAGGACAGCTTCAAGGTATTTGGCGCATATTATAAGAATATTACCAATCATACACTGGTGAGGGCATACCTGTCCTACTGGGCATATAAGTACCTGGCAAGCGATAATTTATTAAGTCCGGAGCTCATGCCCATAATGAGACGAGAATTAAATTACGAGGAAAATGATATATGTCTGCTTGCATGGCTTAAATATAATGCATCCGGCACCGTCCTCTCCGAAAATGAGCTTGAATATATCTCCTACAGCATCAACCGTTTGGAAAATAAGGGCATAGTTTTGCCCTTCCTCCTGGAATATGCCGACCGTATTGATTTACCCGAACGCATAGCCGACAAGGTATATGTAGAATACAGGTCTAATCCTGACAGACAGGTATATATCCATTACCGTCTTGTAAAGAATTCTTCCTCCATGGATTATGTTATTGAAAGAATGCCCAATGTCATACTAGGCATCCATGTCAAGGGCTTCACACTGTTTTGCAATGAGGTCCTCCAATACTATATCACGGAAGAGCTTGACGGAGTTGTCAACATTACGGAGAGTCAGGATCTGCATATAAAGAGGGAGATACCCGAGGACGCATCAAGGTATTCCCAGCTTAACCGTATGCTGCGTACGGCACAACAGGGAGACGACAAACTGCTGCTTGATATGATGGATAGCTATGCGAGGCAGGAATATATGATTGAGGAATGCTTTAAACGATTATAGTAATACGGTAAGGAGGGGGCAATCTGGATAACAGACGAAAGCTTATTGTAGGCTATGATTTATGTGACGATTATTCACAAATCAGTTGTTTCAGCTACAAGACCTATGAACCGTTAACAATTTCCCAGGATGAAGCAGATGAAGAAAACTGCCAGATTCCCACAGCATTATTTGTTAACAGCGAAACGAGACTGTGGAGCTATGGTAAGGACGCTGCCAGCGGCTTTTTAAACAGCAACGGCATATATATCGATGACATTCTTGCAAAGGTCAGGGCCAGAGAGGTTGTCGAGATTTATGGCCAGAAGCTGTCGGCAGTAACCCTGTTGGAAAGGTTTATGAAAAAGTCCCTGATTCTTGTAAAGAAGCATTTTCCCACTGAAACCATAACCAAGCTGGTAGTCACGGTAAGGGATCCTGTTCCGGCATTGGTTGACGGAATATACGATGCCCTTTTCCAGATAGGAGTAGAGAGGGACAGGGCGGTGGTAATAAGTCATGCCAGCGCATATATGTATTATGCCCTGAGTCAGGACAAATCCTTATGGTTTAATGATGTGGGGCTGTTTGATTTTAACTTAGATTCCCTGTCATACCATCAGATTAGTATAAACCGCAGGACAAGCCCTATGATTGCAAGCATAGCCAAAAAGGATTTTACCGATACGCTTAATTATCCCATGCTTAAGGAAAGGGATGTTGATATAGGATATATATTCGGCAATATTGCCGACATGGCTGTTTATAAGCAGATTATCTCGACACTGTATTTTACCGGTAAAGGCTTTGACGGCGGATGGGCTGACGAGATACTGAAAAAGCTTAGTGCAGGCAGGAGAGTATTCATTGGCAACGCATTATATACAAAGGGAGCTTGCTATGCGGCAAAGGAGCTTTCAGGAGATAAAAAGCTTGAGAATATAATACTCCTTAACAATGAGATGCTGGTTTGCTCAATATGGATAAAGGTCTATACCGAGGGCGCTGCTAAAGAAATACTTCTGTCGGATGCCGCGGTATCCTGGTATGAGATTGATAAGACCATTGAGTTGATATCAGATAATGAAGATAGTATAGAGATCATATTGAGAAATATAATGACCAGGGAGATTCGGAGAGAAAAGCTGGTTTTAAGTAAGCTTCCGAATCGTCCTGAGAGGATGACCAGACTGCTTGTGAATCTGACCTGCTCGGATAAGAATACGGCCAGAATAAGCGTCACAGATCTCGGTTTCGGGGAAATGGCCGAAAAAACTAATATGACCTGGGATTTTGAGATTACGGTTGGAAGCTGATGCAAGTATGAATTATACCGGAAATGAGGTATTATGATGGGTAAAATGATTCTTTGCTGCGGGTCAAGAGCTGAAAGACCATATGTATTGCCCGCAACCGGACTCAGGATTTATTCCATAGAAGAGCTGTGCTGTTATATGAGGGGACACATTTATTTCATTGACGAAGGAATGTTCTCCGATACCCTCATTGACTGGATCGGCTCGGAGCTTAAGCTTGCCGGTCATGCGAATACATTGAGGCAGCTTAAGAGAGCGCATGCCGATATAAAATCCATGCTTGCAGCAGTTTTATGCAGTTGTGATTATTTTACGGAGCAGGAGATAAAGGAAATTGTAAGGATGGTGGAGGAAGCAGGGAAGCTGACGCCCCTCATGAAGCTGCGTGCCCGTGCCGACAGCTATATGGACGAAAAAAGGTATGCCCAGGCAGTGGTTGAATATGAGGGAATACTGAAATCCAATCATGCCGGAGAGCTGTCGCCCGAGGAATATGGGGACATACTCCACAATCTTGCGGTTGCCAAGGTACATATCAAGGGTCTAAAGAGCGCTTCTGATATATTCAGGCAGGCCTATGAGCTTAACCGGAGGGAAGAGACCTTAAGACAATATATTTATACCTTGTGGATGCAAAACCGGAAGGATGTACTCAAGGAAAAGCTTGAGGATTACCAGGTACCCGACCATCTGTATGAGGAGATGGCTTCCGCCATGGAAGAAGTCTCTCTGCAGGCGGCCTCATATTCCGGGACGGCAAGTATCGACAGGCTGAAGAAGCTAAAGGCTGCCGGGGATAATTATGAGTATAAAAAGCAGCTGGATGATATACTTGAAGGATGGATTGCTGCCATAAGGCAGTTTTAGCATAAGGAGCGGCCATATGGGGTTTTTTAAGAAATTATTTCATAAAGGTGAGCAGCGGAGTAAGGATGTTAATGCATCCCAGGGAGAGCTTCTAAACGGATCTATGGCAGGCCATGTGAAGCCAGGCTCTAAAATAGGGTTTATTGGCTTTATTAAGGAAAACTGTGAGCTGGTTCAGGATAGCAGGCGCCAGATTGAGGAAGCCAAGGCTGAATACCAGGCAGTCACTTCCTATCTGACCGATATACAAAAGATAGAGATTATGCCTAAGGAACTGCGTATGAATATGGAGGAAGCGGCAAGAAGAATCATAAGCCTGAGCAGGGAGAGGCAAAAGGTCAGGAATATAAGCTCTTCCATATCCGATATCCAGTTCAGGCTTTTTGAAAGATTCGAAGCCCAGATTCCCAAGGATTTGGTCAATCTCAAGGACAGCGAAAATTACAGGCTGCTGATTCAAAAGGATATTGAGCAGCTTGAAAAGGAAAAGACGGCTCTTAATGATGAAGAAGCAGAAATCATCAGCAAGCAATCCTTTCTTAAAGGGATCGGCATAGCTACGGGCTTGATTGTTATAACTATGTTTATATTATTCTCGGTGCTGTCAGGCAAAACGGAAGCGGATTTTTCAATTCCATTCCTGCTTACTGTACTTATGGGCATGGCTTCGGCAATATACATATTCATGGAAGCCAGGAAAAACTCCCAGGGCCTAAAGCTGGTAGGCTTAAAGCAGAAGAGACAGGTCATGCTGATGAATAAGGTCAAGCTTAAACTAGTAAATAACAGGAGTTTTCTTGAGTATATATGCAGCAAATATATGGTCGATGACTATGAACATTTAAAATCAGCGTGGGAGGAATATGTAAGGGTTAAGGATGAAATAAAAAGATACAAAAGCAATACTAAGCTGCTGGAGTTTTATAACAGCGAGCTCATACAGGAGCTCCAAAAAGCAGGTATTGCAGATTCCGAGGTATGGATATACCAGCCCACGGCTATATTGGACAGCCGGGAAATGGTTGAGATAAGGCACAGGCTGAATGTACGCAGGCAAAGCTTAAGGGACAGGATTGACTCCGGAATTAAGCAGATGGATGAGGCAATTAAATCCATTACGGAAGCAATTAAAGCATATCCGGAGCTTGAGGATGAGATTATGCCGATTTTAAGAAGGCATGGAATAGAAAAGTAATAAACTACTTGACAATAATTCATACTTTGCTATCATATAAATAATATTTCAAAACGAAAATGCAGTGATGGAGAGGAGTAAACAAGTGCAGCCCATCAGAGAGGAGCATCCGTCGGCTGGAAGGTGTTCCTGGGCAAGCTGGTCGAAGGTAGCTCCGGAGCAGTATTCCTGAAACCGTTTATGCGGCCAAGTAGGGAATACCGGGAAATCCCGTTACAGATACTAAGGTGCAATGAATGATTTATTGCATGAATAAAGGTGGTACCACGGTCTTTCGTCCTTTGCGGCGAAAGATTTTTTATTGAACAGTATTAGAAGAACAGCTTCTATCAAATACTGTTTGCTGAATATTGCAGGCAAAATGCTATCTATCCGGCAATATATCTTTTAATATCACAAGGAGAGATCTCAATGTACAAAGAACTGGCCAAGACCTATAATCCTAAGGAAATAGAAGACAGACTTTATAAGCTTTGGGAGGAGAAGAAGTATTTCCATGCCGAGGTTGACAGAAGCAGGAAACCCTTTACGATAGTTATACCTCCGCCGAACATTACGGGACAGCTTCATATGGGACATGCACTTGACAATACCCTTCAGGATATACTTATCCGGTATAGGAGGATGCAGGGTTTTAATGCCCTCTGGCAGCCGGGAACGGATCATGCAAGCATAGCCACCGAGGTTAAGATTATCGAACAGTTGAAAAGGGAAGGCATCGAGAAGGCCGACCTGGGCAGAGAAGGCTTTCTTAAGAGGGCATGGGAGTGGAAGAATGAGTATGGCGGACGCATAATATCCCAGCTTAAGAAGCTGGGCTCCTCCTGCGACTGGGACAGGGAGCGCTTCACAATGGATGAAGGCGGTGTTGCTGCAGTCAACAAGGTATTTATAAAGCTATATAATGACGGATATATTTACAGGGGTTCAAGGATAATAAACTGGTGCCCCATATGCAAGACCTCCATATCCGATGCAGAGGTGGAGCATGAGGAGCAGACGGGACACTTCTGGCATATCAGGTATCCCATAGCAGGAGAGGAGGGCTTTGTGGAAATTGCCACTACAAGGCCGGAAACAATGCTGGGGGATACAGCCGTAGCCGTACATCCGGAGGATGAAAGGTACCGCCATCTGATTGGCAAGAAGGTAATATTGCCTCTGGTTAACAAGGAAATACCGGTCATTGCTGATTCTTATGTGGATAAGGATTTCGGCACCGGAGTGGTTAAGATAACGCCGGCCCATGACCCGAACGATTTTGAAGTGGGCAGGAGGCATAACCTGCCTGAAGTAAATATAATGAATGATGATGCAACCATCAACGAAAACGGAGGCAGGTTTAAGGGCATGGATCGCTATGAAGCCCGCAGGCAGATAGTCAAGGAGCTGACGGAGCTTGGCCTGCTGGTAAAGACGGAGGAGCATGTCCATAATGTGGGTACCCACGACCGTTGCGGCACAACGGTAGAGCCTCTTATAAAGCAGCAGTGGTTTGTAAAAATGGATGAGCTCATTAAGCCTGCGGTTGAAGCCGTCAAGTCGGGTGAAATAGAGATAATACCGGAACGCTTTAATAAGATATATTTTAACTGGACGGACAACATAAGGGACTGGTGCATATCCAGACAGTTATGGTGGGGTCACAGGATACCTGCATATTATTGTGAAGACTGCGGAGAGCTTATGGTTTCGGAGGAGATGCCCGATGTGTGCCCGGTATGTAAAAGCAGTCGCATCAGACAGGATGAGGACACTCTTGACACATGGTTTTCATCGGCTCTGTGGCCATTCTCCACTCTGGGCTGGCCTGAGAAGACCGAGGAGCTGGATTACTTCTATCCAACCGATGTGCTTGTAACCGGTTATGATATAATCTTCTTCTGGGTAATCAGGATGATCTTTTCCGGATATGCCCACATGGGAGAGAAGCCCTTTTCTAAGGTGCTGATACACGGGCTTGTCAGGGATTCGCAGGGCCGCAAGATGAGCAAATCCCTCGGCAACGGC
>DCTS01000074.1:0-1088 GCA_002329645.1 Lachnoclostridium sp. UBA1434
ACCGCCGCCGATAATCAGAGTGTCCACCTTATCCAGCAGGTTGTTAATTACGGATATCTTGCTGGAAACCTTGGAACCGCCAAGTATTGCTACAAAAGGACGCTTAGGATTATTAACCGCATTGCCGAGATATTCTATCTCCTTCTGCATCAGATAACCCACAACACTGGTGCTGATAAACTTGGTTACGCCGACATTGGAGCAATGAGCCCTGTGAGCCGTTCCAAATGCATCATTTACGAATACGTCGCATAAGGATGCCAGCTCCTCGCTGAATGTATCAATATTCTTCTCCTCCTCAGCCCTGTAGCGTGTATTCTCAAGAAGCACTACATCGCCGTCCTTCATAGCTGCAACTGCTGCCTTAGCCTTCTCGCCAACCACATTGTCGTCATTGGCAAATACTACTTCCTTGCCTAAGAGTTCAGACAGTCTCCTGGCAACCGGTGCAAGAGTCAGTTCAGGCTTCGGAGTTCCCTTGGGTTTTCCAAGATGTGAGCAAAGAATTATTCTTCCTCCGTCATTGATAAGCTTCTTAATGGTAGGAAGCGCTTCTACTATACGCACTTCATCGGTAATAACACCGTCCTGTATCGGAACGTTAAAATCGCATCTTACTAAAACTCGCTTGCCTTTTACATTGATATCGTCAACAGACTTCTTATTTAACATGCTATGACTCCTTTCGAATGAAGAATTATAAGTTCTTATAATCGAGTTATGCATACGAAAATCTGCATAAGGCAGACTTTCGCTTAAAAAGGGTCCGGTCCTGAACGGCCGGACCCATAACGGATCTAAGTGTTATAAATGATTACTGAAGCTCTGCGAAGTATTTGATTGTCCTAACCATCTGAGCTGTGTATGAAGCCTCGTTGTCATACCAGGAAACAACCTTAACCAGAGTCTTGTTATCGCTCATCTCCATAACCTTCGTCTGTGTTGCATCGAATAAGGAGCCGTATGAGATGCCGATAATATCGGATGATACAATCTCGTCCTCGGTATAACCAAAGGAAGCATTGGCTGCTGCCTTCATAGCTGCATTAACTTCTTCTGCAGTTACCTTGCCGTTAACAACAGCGGTA
>DCTS01000074.1:1096-5878 GCA_002329645.1 Lachnoclostridium sp. UBA1434
ATAACAAGGCCGATAGCCTTAGCTGCGCCTGTGGAATTAGGAACAATATTGACAGCAGCGGCACGGGCTCTTCTTAAATCGCCCTTCCTGTGAGGTGCGTCAAGTGTCATCTGATCACCGGTGTATGCATGAATTGTCATCATATAGCCCTTCTCGATAGGAACCAGCTTGTTCAATGTGTTAGCCATCGGAGCAAGGCAGTTGGTTGTGCAGGATGCTGCCGATATAATTGTATCGGTTGCCTTAAGGACATCCTCATTAACACCGAATACAACCGTAGGAAGATCCTTGCCTGCAGGTGCGGATATAACAACCTTCTTAGCGCCTGCGTCAATATGTGCCTGAGCCTTTGCCTTGGATGCAAAGAAACCTGTGCATTCAAGCACTACATCAACATTAAGCTCTTTCCAGGGTAATTCAGCAGGATTAGGCAAAGCGTAAATCTGAATTTCCTTTCCGTCAACAACGATGGAGTTCTCTTTTGCTACTACAGTATCAGCCTTAGCATATCTTCCCTGACAGGAATCATATTTTAATAGATGTGCTAACATCTTAGCGTCTGTTAAGTCGTTAATTGCTACGATTTCATAACCTTCTGCTCCGAACATCTGCCTGAAGGCAAGACGGCCGATACGACCAAAACCATTAATAGCTACTCTTACTGCCATGATAATTCCTCCTAAATATTTTATAATTTACTGTCATTGACAGCTGCAAAACCTTGGGCAATAGATTGATAAATTTTTCCCAATCACATTTTAACTAATATAAGCCAAAATATCAAGAACTTCTTTATAAATATAGAAATATTATGAAAATCATAAAAATTTTGTCTTATGAATATTTTTTTTTGTGCATTTTTTATGGAGCAGCAAATGATTAATACCTCATAAGGTTTATTATTGCTTGGCTTGTTGTCAGATATGCATTTTTTAAATTGGAAAGCTTCTTGCATTATATTAGCATACATTATATTAGCATACTCTATATTTATATACTACAATATATTTATATACATGTAAGAAAAAAGCGTATGAATATTACCCTCAGAGACACGCTCTCGCTCGGTTGCCGTACGTATATGACGGGCAAACGGTCTCTTATGGATAATATTCATACGCTTTTTGTTAAATAATCCGGAAATGCCTGATATATCGGCAAATCAAGCTCTGAGCTTATATTCCAGTCTTATTTTATCTGCAATCAATGCAACGAATTCCGAGTTGGTCGGTTTCCCCTTGCCGTTGCTCACCGTATATCCGAACAGTTCGTCAATAGTGTCCATCTTGCCTCTGCTCCATGCCACCTCAATTGCATGCCGTATTGCCCTTTCGACCCTGCTTGGAGTTGTTTTATGGCGCTTCGCTATGGAAGGATACAGAACCTTGGTTATTGAATTAAGCATCTCTGTGTCATTAACAGACATCATTATTGCATCCCGCAGGTACTGGTAACCTTTGATATGTGCCGGAACTCCGATCTCGTGAATTATATTGGTTACGTCCGATTCCAGGTTTCTTTCCATGTAAGAACTCGAGCCCCTGTTTTCATAAGCGCTCACTCTGTGGCTGTCAATCAGCTTATTATGGTAATCACCCTTTAATTGCTTTATCCTTGATAATATTACATTGCTGTCAAAGGGCTTCATAATATAGTAGTGTGCTCCAAGCTCAAATGCGTTTTCGGTCACTCCCTCCTGTCCTATGGCAGTAATGACTATGAAGGAAGGTATCTTCTTAAGCTCGGTATCCCTTCTTACTTTCTCCATCACTCCCAGCCCATCCAGCTTAGGCATTATAAGATCAAGCAGTACCACATCCGGCTTTTTTTCCTTTATCATCTCCACTGCATCAATGCCGTTCTCTGATTTGCCAACCACCTCAATATCAGCGTCTTGCTTAAGTATGTCTTCAAGTAGATTAACCATTCTTTCGTTGTCGTCAACAATAGCTACGTTAATTTTGCCCATTACCCCTTTTCAACCTCCATTATCTTTATTCTACTTTTTTTGATAGTTACCGGATGCCGACTGACTCATCCAAAAATATTTGTAATTTGTTCAGCATAATTATTCGTTTGTTGAGTATATATTTCGCTTTTTGTGATTTTTATATTATTGTTTCGTTTTTATGATGTTTTATAATATATTATATATCCTGCAGGATATGACGTCAATAAATATCATGATATCAAATATACCAAAAAATGTTTAGTCAATTTGTGACTTACGTTAATAATAATTTACACAGCTCACCATTATATAACATGTTATACAATTATTTTACACCATATTCAACCAGGTTGCATATATAAAAATTATAATTTTTTATAGAAAATTAATTGTAAATATTTACCATGTTTGATTATATCTGCTGTCCGAAAAACATTCAATTGTTAATTATCGCAACAATCGACAGTGAATAAAGAGAAAAAGCAGCAGTATTATCGGGTATCACAATATTTTGTATATTTGTAAAAAATATACAATATATATGATGCCGGATAATAATTGCTGCATAATTATTCTCTTATAATTTGTCGATATCTTTTTTAAACAAAAGATATCCTTATTCTAAATTATTTACCATGTTTTCAATAAATGTACCGTAACCCTTGGTGGAATCCTGTATAAATACATGCGTAACCGCACCTATTATCTTATTATTTTGAATAATCGGACTGCCGCTCATGCCCTGTACAATGCCTCCGGTGGCATTCAGGAGCCTTTCGTCAACAATCCGGAGCACCAGTCCCTTGCTGTGGTTGCTGTTGCCCATATCTATGCTTTCAATTTCGATATCATAATCCTCAACCTTATCATCAAGCATGCAGCGTATTTGTGCCCTGCCCTTTTTAACCTCCTGCTTAAAGCCTATCTTAAGCGGCTCCAAATACTCGGGGCCTTTATAATTTCTGCCCACCCTTCCGAATATGCCCTGACGCGAATTTTCAGTGATTTCCCCTATCTTATACTTATCCTGCTGTTTTATCATACCAATAAGCTCACCGGGCTCCCCCTCCCTGCCCTTTATGACGGACATAATCTCAGCCGCATATATGCTGCCATGACTGATTTCCATCAATAATCCGGTATCAATATCGGTTATGCCATGACCCAGGGCTCCGAAATGTCCGTCGCTGGAGACATAGGTAAGAGTGCCTATACCCTGGGTGTTATCACGTATCCAGGCTCCTATCTTATATGTTCCGCCGGCAGTTTTAACCGGACTTATCCTTACCTGGATATTTTCACTGTTTCTTCTGACCTGAAGAATGATATCCCTTCCTCCGTTCCTCTGGATTTCCTTGATAAGCTCGTTTTTATCGGATACCTTTCGGCCGTTTATTGCAATTATATAATCTCCGGATTTAAGCTTGTTGCTTACAGGCTCATAGTTTAGACCGTCCTCTCCCGTAATCCTTCCGCTGCCCAGCACAAGTATCCCGTCTGTTTCCACATATATTCCTATAGGAGTCCCGCAGGGAATTAGCTCCACCGAATCTATTACATCCAGTGATATGTTCCTGTAGTTGAATATGCCGAACAGCTTAAGGCTTATATTATAATTGCCCGTACGGTCGGACTTTAATGTAAATGGCTTGTTCAAATCTATATCAATCTGATTTGACGGCACCCTTTGATCATTTACACTGATAACACCTATGTCTTCTGTCTCAATGTTTGCTTCCACCGGCATTCCGAAATCAAATTTCTCTTCTGTTCCGACCAGTATCTTTATCTCATCCGGAATATTCTTATCTATGTTATATACAACAAAAATTGCTATTGCAATTATATTGATTATTAAAAAGCAAAATAAAACTCTTCTGTATATTTTCCTGAACCTCATCCTTTCACCTCATGCCAGTTATTTTATGTTCGTGGGATTTTGTATTTGAATTATAATAGAGTTTTACCCGCGACACCTATGTATCGCGTTGTATCTGCCTAAAATGCTTTCGCATTTTTTATCCATACGGGATATAAAATTCTTTGAATTTTCAACCCTTTTGAAAAAAATTCTTGCGGATCTTTTTCTATTAAAAAAGGATATACATAGTATTGTATATCCTTCGGTTAAGTATTCGCTTTTATTAATTTATTAATTGTAATTTTTTGAAGAGGAAGCCAGCTCCTTCATCTCCCTTGCATTTTCCCTTACCCGCTCGGTTATTGCCGCTCCCGACAGGATCCTTGCAAGCTCCTCAATAACTTCCTCATCATCAAGCTCCCTGATCACTGTTTCGGTAGTCATTCCGTCAGTACGCTTCTCTATTGCAAAGTGTGTATCGGCCATAGCTGCTATCTGGGGAAGATGGGTTATGCAGATGACCTGATGGCTTTCAGCTATAACGGATAGCTGCTCCGATACCTTCTGCGCAGTCCTGCCGCTAATGCCCGAGTCAATCTCGTCGAAAATAATGGTAGGCAGTATCATCTTTTCCGCCACGGTGGCCTTGATGCTCAGCATCAGGCGGGACATTTCCCCTCCTGAAGCAACCTTGCCCAGTTCATCGGGTTGCTGCTGTTTGTTGGCCGAGAACAGAAACCGCACTTCGTCAAAACCCGAAGGCCCAGGAAGCGGTCTCTGAGTAAAAGAGATGACAAACCTTCCGTTGGGCATCCCCAGTTGGCGCAGCATTCCCTGGACCTGTCCCTCAATGGGGGTGATGCACGCCCTGCGTTCCTCAGAGAGCTCCCGGCCCAGCCGGGTGAGGCCTTCCAGACAGTTCCCAGCCTCCAGCCGGGCCTGCATGATGCGTTGCTCAAAGCCTTCTACC
>DCTS01000089.1:0-2874 GCA_002329645.1 Lachnoclostridium sp. UBA1434
TATAAAGCCACAATTTGCTCTATTACCCCATTAAAAAGAATATCGGTAACAGCCGCCTGCATATCGGCTCCTTTATCCTGAAGATACAACCAGCTTTGATAAAGAGTCTGAAACAAGCAGGAGGCTGTTTCTATGTCACAGGTAAAATTAATCCCATGGGAATGCATTAGTTGTGCAGCATCAATATTCTGCATATAAAATTCTGTTAAACGCTCCTTTGATACCCTGCGGGATATCAGCTTGACTGTGGCTATATCTATTTGGGCAAGAAGAGGATTGGAGCTCGTAATTTTCAGCATTTCTTCAAAGACCTGCAATATGCGTTCCCTTCCCGGGAGATTGGCATTTGATTCAAGTACGGAGCTTAATTTGTCAAAGATCTTCTTTTGAAGCTCCTGGGCAATATCCAGGTACAGGTATTCCTTGTTTTCATAAAATTTATAAAACGAAGCCTTGGCGATGCCGGCCGCTTCTGCCAGGTCATCAATAGTTACCTTCTTAATTCCATACAGGGTAAACAGCCGCTCACCCTCGGCAAGCAGCCTGATTCGAATCTGTTGTCTTTCGATTTCACTAAACCTTGGCATATTAACCCCCCCAATGCTGTTAATCATTAAATTGAATATGAAGGATCTGGCTCCTGTTCCTGGTGGAAGGCAGGATATTAAATATCCTGAAAAACAGTGACTGGCGGTTTTTTAGCAGATCCCCGGTACTCCATGACTCAGTAAGCTTTACCCTTGGGCTTAATTTTTCAATATCTCCGGCATTGTCAATGCCCCATAAGAATGTGCTGCTTATCTTCTTATTAACGAAAAAGCTATGGATGACATCAAAGAACATATGGGCTTTTGCAAAATGTCCGGATAAAAGCTCAAGTATCCTGACAACATCCTCCTCCGGGAAATACATGAGCAAGCCTTCGGCAATGATTATGATTTCCGGGCCTTCCGTAATATCCACTTCATTAACCCATTCGGGATCAAGAACAGATTTTGAGATAAACCTTATCCGCTCATTTTCATTAAAAAAGAGTCTGCGAACCGAGATAACCTCGGGCAGGTCCAGGTCATACCATTTCAAAAATCCATTATCTATCCTGCTGATTCTGGTATCAAGACCGGCTCCCAGATTAATGATGACGGCATCAGGGCATTTCTCAAGTATTTTTTTCACTTCATCATCGATGACCTTCATCCGGGCTATTATGCCATGTGTTGACACATTACCGCCGTCAGTTATTTTACCTCCGGTATCAATCCTGCTGATGATTTCTGCAGACTTTCTGTCAGTGATCACCGGATTATCCCTATTCGTTTCTGCAGCCCTTGCAGCCAAAGGTATATAAAGTGTTTCTGAAACAGGTACTAATTCAAACTTTTCTGTTTGCATAATATTCCTCCCGGATTATAATTAATTATAAGGTTTATCCTGAATGGCAGCAGCAGGATAACAGAAGTCAGAAAACAGAAGTCAGATAACAGAAGTCAGATAATATAAGTCGGTTAACATAAGCCAGATAACATAAGTCTGATAATATGAGTCGGATAATATAAGTCGGTATAACTATGTATACTAAAAAATTTATTTAGTATATATAGTATACAATTTACCGGAATAAATGTCAAACAGTATTTACCATTAACAGGCTTCTTAACAAGCTCAAATTAATAAATCCTTAAGGATTTCATAAGAGTATAAATATGATTTTTATTTATATATACAGTACTATATAATTAATGCAATAAAGAGGGGACAAGTCTTATGAGTACTAATATTCTGGTAGTGGATGATGAACAGGCCATATCGGACCTTATTGAGGTTTATCTGCAAAACGAAGGATATAATGTGTATAAATTCTATAACGGTACGGATGCGCTTCAGTGCATAAGGTCTGAGCAATTAACGCTGGCGATACTTGATGTTATGCTGCCGGATATCGACGGATTTACCATTTGCCGCAAAATCAGGGAGAGCTATAACTTTCCAGTTATTATGCTGACGGCAAAGGAGGAGGAGATAGATAAGATCACCGGCCTGACCTTAGGTGCGGATGATTATATAACAAAGCCCTTCCGTCCTCTGGAGCTTGTAGCCCGCGTCAAGGCACAGCTGCGCAGGTATACAAGATATAATGCGGATGTTTCGCTGCACGAGGAAAATGTTATTGAGTTTGCAGGTCTGGTGTTAAATAAGGATACTCACGAATGCATATTGAATGAAAGAGCTCTTTCCCTTACTCCCACTGAATTCTCGATACTATGGGTGCTCTGCTCAAACCGCGGGCGTGTTGTAAGCTCGGAGGAGCTGTTCCAAGAGGTATGGGGGGACAAGTATTTTACCAATTGTAACAATACTGTAATGGTCCACATACGCCATTTGAGGGAAAAGATGCACGACAGTGCGGAGCATCCTAAATATATCAAAACAGTATGGGGGGTAGGCTATAAAATTGACAAGCAATAATAGAAAACCCATAAAATTATTCATAGGCATATCTATTGCCATATTATTGTGTATAGGTCTTATCTGGCTGATAGATCAAGGGTTCAACGGAATAATCAAGGAATGGTTTTATAACAGATTTATATTTGATACGGATTTTTCCGAAGACGGCAAGCTGGGCGTTATATTTGGGAGCTGGCATGAAACAAAGCAGTTGATCATCTATATATTCATTGCTCTATTTGTTATCTCAATATTATGCATAAGCGCTGCGATATATGTTTATGCCCGCCGCAGAAAGAGACAGGAGGCTTCTCTGATTAAAAAAATACTGAATTCTGTTACTGCTGATACGGATGATATATCATTACCAAAGGAGTATGCCGAAATCGAATCTCAGCTTTTAAGGATTAGGTCTGATGTACAGAA
>DCTS01000089.1:2885-6258 GCA_002329645.1 Lachnoclostridium sp. UBA1434
GATCTTAAAACTCCACTTGCTTCGGTAATCGGATACCTTAGTCTGCTGGATGAAGCGCCGGATATGCCGGCAGAGCAGAAAGCAAAGTATACGGGAATTGCACTTGAAAAGGCCTACAGGCTGGAAACACTGATCAATGAATTTTTTGATATTACAAGATTCAATCTGAATTCCATAGTGCTTAACAAAGGGAAAATAAAGCTTGCATATATGCTTCAGCAGCTGTCTGATGAGTTTTATCCCATGCTGGCGCCTCAGGGCAAACAGGCAGTTGTAGATGCCCCTGATGACCTTATAATAATCGGGGATGCGGACAAGCTGGCTCGTGTATTCAACAATATACTAAAGAATGCTATAGCTTACAGCTATGACAACTCGACTATTGTTATTACCGCAGCAAAGCACCCGGACAAAGTGATTATTACATTTACCAATGAGGGTGATCCAATTCCTCCTCAAAAGCTTAATACAATATTCGAAAAGTTTTACAGGCTGGATACCTCACGTTCCTCAAGCACAGGAGGAACCGGACTGGGTCTTGCCATTGCGCAGGAAATAGTATCAGCTCACGACGGAACAATCACTGTGGAAAGTAATATTGAGCACACATCATTTATTGTAACCTTGCCGCAATAAGAAAATCATAAGAAATTCATAAGATGATATTCCAACATTTCTCCTTGTCCTGTGATAAATATTAGTAAGGTATCGATATAAACCTGCTGAATTATCACATGATAAGGAGATGTTCTATATGGGACAAGGCTCAGGAAATATAAGATCAAGGAATAAAAGATCAGGAATAAGCGTGCTGGCAGTATGCCTGTTGATAATAGCTGCTGCTTTATACATGGCCATATTTTTATTTGATATCACGAATGAACTCAATGTACCATCGGATGATAAAACATCTCCTGTTCCGGTACAAAATGGAGGATTCGGTGATTCACACGATATAACCACAAATTATTCTCAGGATAAGAATACGAAAAAATCGTCAGATACAGAAGCTAACTATCAGTCAGGTATAGAATTAAATTCATCGACTGATCATGAAGACATTCTGCCGGGTAATATATCCGCCGATATGCTGGTAAGTAATAATGCGATTTTAGCAAGGCTTGAAGATGAAAAAGTATTGATGCAAAAAAATGCCGAAGAGAAGGTATACCCCGCTTCCCTAACCAAGATAATGACAGCAGTTGCAGCAATCGAAAATATTGATAATCTGAACGAGGAAATCCTGCTGGACAGCTCTGTTTTTCAGGAGCTGTATGAAGCAAATGCATCAATGGCAGGTTTTCAGCCGGGTGAGAGGGTGAAAGCAATTGATCTGTTATATGGCGCCCTGCTTCCTAGCGGTGCGGAGTCCTGTGTCGGGCTTGCCGTCCGGATTGCAGGTACTGAGAAGGATTTTGCAGAATTGATGAACCGGAAAGCAGCCGAGCTTGGTATGACCGGGACTCATTTTGTTAATTCCACAGGGCTTCATGATAAAAATCATTACACTACAGTCAGAGATTTGGCCGTCCTGTTATGCTATGCCTTGCAAAATGATACCTTCCGTGAGATATTTACTTCATCCCGTCATGTCATACAGCCTACGAATATGCATCCTGACGGAATAACAATTTACAGTACTTTGTTTGATAAGCTTTCCGGTCAAAGTATTATTGACGGGAAAATCACAGGAGGAAAAACAGGTTATACCGATAAGGCAGGCTTATGTCTTGCAAGCCTCGCCGAGGTAGGGGGAAGGGAATATATTCTTATTACGGCAGGCGCTAAGGGTAATCACTATACGGAGCAATTCAATATTACCGATGCATTGGCGGTATACAACAGTATTGGAGAGCAAATGCAACCGTGACATATATTTGTCATATTGTTGTGTTCTAATTGCATTGGTGGTGATTGGAATGCAAATGAATCGTCTTTTTGAAATTGTATATGTATTAATGAGCAAGGAAAGAGTTACCGCAAGAGAGCTGTCGGAGCGCTTCGAGGTATCTCAGCGCACAATATACAGAGATATTGATGCGCTTAGCGTTGCCGGTATTCCGGTCTACACCGAGAAGGGCAAGAGCGGCGGAATCAGCTTGCTTCCTGAATATACGTTAAATAAATCGGTATTGACCGAGGATGAGCAAAATGAAGTTATTCAGGCTCTGCAGGCTATAGAGGCAGTGAAACCAGGGGAAACCAGCAAGGCTTTAACCAAGCTTTCTGCGCTTTTTAACAGGAAGATAATGCACTGGATCGATGTGGATTTTTCCGATTGGAGCTATCAGGGCAGAAATCTCTTTAACATTCTTAAGAGAGCCATATTCACTCAAAAGATTATAAGCTTCGATTATTACAGTACTAAGGGAGAGAAAACCCACAGAAGTATTGAGCCGATGCAGCTTATCTTTAAGCACAAGTCCTGGTATGTCAAGGGGTTTTGTCTTACCCGTCAGGATATGAGGCTGTTCAAGCTAACCCGTATGGAAAATCTGACACTCACAGAAAATACCTTCACAAAAAGAGACATTCCGTTGAACATGCCGGAAGCCCCGCAGGAATACGATGATTCCAAAGAAATAAAGTTTAAGCTTAAGATTGCGCCTGAAATGGCCTACCGTGTTTATGATGAATTTGAACCGGGAAGCATTGAAAAGCTGCCGGACGGATATCTGACTGCCACAGCATCTTATGTGGAGGATGAATGGGTATACGGTATGATCCTGTCCTACGGTGAATATGCCGAAGTGCTTGAACCGGAGCATGTACGGGATAATATAAAGAAGCGGCTTGAAAAAACTATGGAGATATATAAATAGAGATATTAATGGAAACATTAATGGCAATATAAGTCACCAACTTTACATTGATAATAATTTTGATATTATTTTTTATAATATGACATGCAGTGTCATATATAACCTCGTATAATAGGCATATCAAATAAACAGGAGGTTTGTTATGGAACAGAGATATTGCCAATCATGCGGTATGCCTATGGGTGACGCTGACGAAATGTACAGCACTAATCAGGACGGAACTAAAAACGAGGATTATTGCATATACTGCTATGCGGACGGAAAATTTACATCAGAGATGACTATGGACGAAATGATAGAGGGATGTATACAATATTATATTCAGGATAAACCCGGTGCAACTGAGGAAGAAGCAAGAAAGATGATGAAGGAATTCTTCCCTAAGCTTAAGCGCTGGCAGGTGGCATAAACTGTATAATATCAATTAACTGCCGGCAAATTTATCTCTGACTTATAATATTTAATAAACAGTATTGACACGTTGCAAACTAATGAAGCAGCTTCGTAACACAGGATATACGAAGCTGTTTTATGTGCGCGCGGCATGCGCG
>DCTS01000030.1 GCA_002329645.1 Lachnoclostridium sp. UBA1434
GAACAAAAGAACACCGCACTGAAGACCTGTGCGAAGGCGCTTATTGATAACAGCAGTGAAATTCTAAAGGCCAATGAAGCGGATGTTAAGATTTCGGAGCAAAACGGGGTGAAAAGCTCCCTGATTGACCGTCTTAGGCTGACGCCGGAGAGAATTAAAGCAATGGCCGACGGACTTACTGATATTTGCCTTCTTCCCGATCCTGTCGGAGAGGTGCTGTCAATGCAGGTAAGGCCTAACGGACTTATGATAGGTGAGAAGCGGGTTCCCCTTGGTGTAATAGGCATAATATACGAATCCAGGCCAAACGTTACCTCCGACGCCTTCGGGCTATGCTTTAAAACCGGCAATGCGGTCATCTTAAGGGGCGGCTCCGATGCAATTAATTCCAACAAGGCAATCGTAAGGGCATTAAGAGAGGGCCTTGCTAATGCCGGGATTACTGAGGATGCTGTCCAACTTATCGAGGATACCTCAAGAGAAACCGCCGTAGCTCTGATGCGCCTTAAGGAATACATAGATGTGCTTATTCCCAGGGGCGGTGCGGGGCTTATAAAAACCGTAATAGAAAACAGTACAATTCCCGCAATCGAGACCGGAACCGGGAACTGCCATGTCTATGTGGACGAGTATGCAGACCTGGATATGGCTCTTGAGATTATCGACAATGCCAAGACCCAGAGGCTTGGGGTATGCAACACCTGCGAGTCCCTTGTTATTCATGAAAAGGTTAGCCGGGAATTTATCCCCGTACTTTTTGACAGGCTTAACTCAAAGCAGATAGAAATACGTGCCGATGAAAGAGGCTGTCAGATTGCTCCCGGATGCGTTCCTGCAACCGAGGAGGATTATGGCACGGAGTACCTGGACAGGATTATATCCCTTAAGGTGGCAGACAGTATCGAGGAGGCAATAGAACACATTAATAAATACAACACCAAACACTCCGAAGCGATTGTTACCAGGGATTACAACCATGCAATGAAATTCCTTAATGAAATCGATGCTGCGGCTGTCTATGTCAATGCATCCACACGTTTTACCGACGGTGGCGAATTTGGATTTGGAGCCGAAATAGGCATCAGCACTCAAAAGCTGCATGCAAGAGGGCCGATGGGACTTAAGGCTCTTACAACAACCAAGTTCATAATATTCGGTAACGGACAGATCAGGACATAAAAGCAATAATTATTTAAGCTGTTAAATTCTTCATACGAATTATATAAAGCAGAAAGTCATTTTACAAGGAGGCTAAGTAATGGCAAGAAAAATTTATGATTACCCGTCCGGCAATGATTTACGGACCTTCATGAAGAAATTCAGGAAATGGTTTGTAATACTGGCGGGACTTATACTGCTGGCAATATTGTTCTTTGGTTCCTTTTATACGATCAGGGAGCAGGAGCAGGCGGTAGTTACCACCTTTGGAAAAGCTAAAACCGTAGGCACGGCAGGTCTGCATTTTAAGATACCTCTGATACAGAAGGTTCAGAAGGTGGATACTACGATAAAGGGCTTGTCAATTGGATATGAACAGAAAACCGGTGCCAAGATTGAAGCAGAATCCATGATGATTACCTCCGATTTTAATTTCGTTAATGTAGATTTCTTCGTGGAATATAAGGTTTCTGATCCGATCAAGGCATTATATGCTTCATCGGATCCGGTCACAATACTTAAAAACATTGCCCAAAGCAGCATACGTGCGGTGGTGGGAAGCTACAACGTTGATAGTGTAATAACAACCGGCAAGTATGAGATACAGTCTGCAATAAAGGAATCCATTCTGGAGGAGCTTGTGAAGCATGATATCGGCATTCAGCTTGTAAATATCACCATACAGGACTCGGAGCCCCCGACAGATGAAGTAATGGAAGCCTTCAAGGCTGTAGAGACGGCTAAGCAGGGCAAGGAGACCGCACTTAACAATGCCAGCAAGTACCGCAACGAGAAGATACCTCAGGCCGAAGCCCAGGTGGATAAAATCATACAGGAAGCTGAATCTGCCAAGGCTAAGAGAATTAATGAAGCACAGGCAGAGGTGGCAAGATTTAATGAGATGTATGAGGAATACATCAAGTATCCTCTTATAACAAAGCAGAGGATGTTTTATGAGACAATGGAGGATGTGCTGCCTTCCCTTAAGGTGATAATTGACACCGGTGACGGAGGAGTACAAAAGCTGCTTCCTCTGGAGCCAATAATTGAAGGAGGTGACCGGTAATGGCAAAGGTTGCAAAAAAGGTAACAGGAGTATTACTGTTTGTCCTTATATTAGCAGGTATAATAACACTGTCATCCTCTATGGTAATAACTAAGGAAAATGAATATACACTTATCAAGAAATTCGGCAAGATTGAACGTGTAGTGGATAAGGCCGGCCTTTCCTTCAAGGTGCCATTTGTGGAAACAAGCGAAAGGCTTCCGAGGCACATAATGTTTTATGATATGATGGAATCCGATGTAATCACCATGGATAAAAAGACAATGGTTGCCGACAGCTATGTGTTGTGGAGGATTACAGATCCGATCAAATTTGCTCAAACCTTAAGCTTGTCGGTAGCTGTTGCCGAGAGCAGAATTGATACAACTGTTTATAATGCCATGAAAAATGTAATCAGCAGTTGGTCCCAGGCTGAGGTCATCAGCGGCAGGGACGGCGAATTAAGTTTGGCATTCATGGATAATATCGGCAATACCATGGAGCAGTACGGAATCGAGCTGATATCGGTTGAGACCAAGCATCTTGACCTTCCAAGCGATAATAAGAATGCAGTATTTGAACGTATGATATCAGAGCGTGCCCAGATGGCTGCCACATATACGGCAGAGGGTGAATCAGAGGCTCAGAAGATCAGAAACACAACCGACAAGGAGGTCGCAATAAGCATCTCCGATGCCGAAACAAAGGCTGCTAAAACAATAGCAGAGGGCGAATCGGAATATATGAGGATATTGTCCGAGGCATATTCAAACGAGACACGAAGCGAGTTCTATACCTTCATTCGTTCCCTTGAAGCCGCAAGGGCATCCTTAACAGGCAGTGACAAAACCCTTATTCTCAATGAAGATTCGCCTATAGCACAGATTTTCTACAGGGTAGAATAAGGATTGAGAATATTTTAGCTTCATGTTCCGCCTAAATTTAACTTAAGCACATCAGGAATTATGGAATATGCAGGACACAGGCTTCATATGCTGTGATGTAGGATATGCAAGGAGACTGTATAATGATTGTGGATATTAATAAACCCGTATATTCCTATGATGATTTGATATCTGATGCCAATGTGCTGGCAAAAGAATATAATTCACTTATTAAATATGTCACGATTGGAAGGTCACATGACAATCGTGACATAATTTTGCTGAAGCTTGGACGGGGCAGAAAGCATATGCTTTTTTGTGCAGGCGTACACGGCAGGGAAAGCATCAATCCGATAGCCCTTATGGGCATAATTGAGTACTATGCACGTATGTATGCAGATTATCTTGACAATGACGGAATGCAGGGTTTAAGGGATGCAATTGCAGTGCCTGACAAGGAGAAGAGCGATTATTCCAGGGAATATAATGCGACGGTATTAAGAAGATGTATTGCCGAGCTTTTAAATACCTATACAATACTGTTCATACCCCTGCTTAACCCGGACGGTTATATGGCAGCATTATCTGGATTCGACGAGATAAGGGATGCGGCATTAAGAGCAGCCATAGCAGGCGATATTCCTTACCGGGAATGGAAGTATAACGCAAGGGGAGTTGACATCAACAGGAATTTCCCCAGCAGGCTTTGGAAGCCTAAGTTCAAGGGCGATTATGCGGCAAGCGAGTATGAGACAAGGGCGCTTATATATGTGTTTCATCACTACAGGATAAAGGCATTTGTTGATCTGCATTCAAGGGGCAATTCAATTTATTATTACCGGAACAGAATGCCGAAGATATATAATGACAGGCAGCTAAAGCTGGCACGGCGTATTAATGAAATAACAGGCTACAGACTTGTACCGCCGGAGGAAGAGATAGATGCGGGTGACAGCGGCGGCAATACGGTGCATTACTTTTCCGAGTATTTTAACCGGCCGGCACTTACTATTGAAACAGTAGAGGATGAAGCAGAATTTCCCCTTGACATTAAATATCGTATGGAAGTAATTGACACCCTGAAACCTGTTGTATTCGAGATGGGAAGTCTGATAATATAGTAATGTAATATACAGAAACGAACAGGAGATATAATGAAGTACGAACAACCAAAACCTAATGATCTGGAAGCTGCAAAGCAAAGGGATATAATTGATAAGCTTAAGAAAAGGTTTGATGAAGAATACCAAAAGAACGGGATAAGAAAGACATATCGCATAGAAACCTTCGGATGCCAGATGAATGCAAGAGATTCGGAGAAAATATCCGGTATATTAAAGAATATCGGG
>DCTS01000045.1:0-24572 GCA_002329645.1 Lachnoclostridium sp. UBA1434
TGGAGGTGGCCCGGAAGCTGTCCCGGGGCATCCCCCACGTGCGGGTGGATCTTTACGAGGCCAACGGCCGCGTGTACTTTGGCGAAACCACCTTCTTTCACGGCTACGGCATGGAGGTGTTCCGCCCCCGCGCATTTGAAAAACACCTGGGCGACCTGATCCCGCTGCCGAAAAAGCCGGAGGTGGGCCAATAAACCGGCACCCAAACTTAAAGGAGCAAAATGGATTTCTACGTTCAAACGCACCTGCACACCTCGGAGACCAGCCGCTGCGGCGAGGACTCCGCAAAGGCCATGATGCGCGCCTGCAAGCGCGCGGGCTACGATCTCGTGGTGGTGACCGACCACTTCATGAACGCCAACATCCGCGTGAACCCCTTCGCCCGCTGGCCGGAAAAGGTCGATGCGCTGATGAAGGGCTACCGCGCCGCGAAGGCCGAGGGCGACAGGATTGGCCTTGCCGTATTCTTTGGCTGGGAGACCTACACCGGCGGCCCGGAGTACCTGACCTATGGGCTGGGCGAGGACTTCCTTCTGGACCACCCCGGCATCGACCGCCTGGGCGCCCGGGAATACCTTCGGGCGGTGCGCCGGGCGGGCGGCTTTGTGTGCCACGCCCACCCCTTCCGGGAGGCCTGCTACATTCCGCACTTTACGCCCATCACCGACGAGATGGACGCCATCGAGGTCTTCAACGCCGGCAACGCCGACCCCGCCTGGAACCATAAGGCGCTGGCCCTCGCCGAAAGGACGGGCCTCGTCCAAATGGCGGGCGCGGACGCCCACGATCTTTCCCGCGTCGGCTACGGCGCCATGCGGCTGGACGCGCCGGTCGCCACGATGGACGAGCTGATCGCCGCACTGCGCGAAGGGCGCGCCCGGGCGGTGGAGAAACTGTCCGCCTTTGAACCTTAACCAGGACTGTGGTATAATGACGCGATTGGCACCCATGAATCCCGGAGGATAGAACGCATGCTTGATTTTCTGAAGAGTTTTTTGAAGGGCTCCAACGAGGCGGAGATCCGCCGGCTGAAGCCGACGGTGGACAAGATCGATCAGCTGGAGCCCCGGATGCAGGCGATGACCGACGACGAGCTCTGCGGCCAGACGGCGCTGTTTCGCCAGCGGCTGAAGGACGGTGAAACGCTGGACGACCTCTTGCCCGAAGCCTACGCCACCGTGCGCGAGGCCGCGGTGCGCACCCTTGGCCAGCGCCCCTTTCCCGTGCAGCTGATCGGCGCCATCGTGCTGCATCAGGGCCGCATCGCCGAGATGCGCACCGGCGAGGGCAAAACCCTCACTGCCGCCCTGCCCGCCTACCTGAATGCCCTGCCCGGCAAGGGCGTGCACATCGTCACCGTCAACGACTACCTGGCCCGGTTCCATTCCGAGTGGATGGGCAACGTGTACCGCTTCCTGGGCATGAAGGTGGGCCTGATCGTCCACGACATGAGCAGCGAGGAGCGTCAGCAGGCCTATCGGGCCGACGTCACCTACGCCACCAACAACGAGCTGGGCTTTGACTACCTGCGGGACAATATGGCCATTTACGCATCCGAGATGGTGCAGCGGGGCCATGTCTACGCCATCGTGGACGAAGTGGACTCCATTTTGATTGACGAAGCGAGAACCCCGCTCATCATATCCGGGCAGGGGGAAAAGTCGACGGATTTGTACAAGATCGTCAATGCCTTCGTTTCCCGCCTCAAACGTCTTACCATAGCCTCCACGGACGAAAAGGTGCAGGAGGCGGAGGACATCGACGCCGATTACGTCGTGGACGAGAAGGCGCGCACGGCCACGCTGACCGCCCGCGGCATCTCCAAGGCGGAAGCGCACTTCAATATAGAGAACCTGTCCGACCCGGAAAACACCACCCTGCTGCATCATATCAACCAGGCTATCAAAGCGTGGGGCGTGATGAAGCGGGACATCGACTATGTCGTGAAAGACGGCGAGGTCATTATCGTGGACGAGTTTACGGGCCGTCTCATGTTCGGCCGCCGGTATTCCGAAGGGCTCCATCAGGCGATCGAGGCAAAGGAAAACGTCACCGTCGCCCGGGAGAGCAAGACGCTCGCCACCATCACGTTCCAGAATTATTTCCGCCTGTATGACAAGCTTTCGGGCATGACCGGCACCGCGCTCACGGAGAAAGAAGAGTTTGAGCAGATTTACAACCTCGATATCATTGAAATCCCCACAAACCGGCCCATGGTTCGCGTGGATCATTCCGACGTCGTGTATAAAAACGAGCAGGGAAAATATCGGGCGATTGTCAAACAAATTGCGCAGTGCCATGAAAAAGGGCAGCCCGTGCTGGTCGGTACGGTTTCCATTGAGAAGAGCGAGAAGATTTCAAAGCTGCTGCAGAAGCAGGGGATCAAGCACAATGTTTTAAACGCGAAAAACCACGAAAAAGAAGCGGAAATCGTGGCGCAGGCCGGCAAGCTCGGCGCCGTTACCGTAGCGACAAACATGGCCGGCCGCGGAACCGACATCATGTTGGGCGGCAACGCGGAATATTTGGCAAAGGCGGATCTGCGAAAGGCCGGTTATTCGGAAGAGCTGATCGTGGAGGCTACCGGGTTCGCCGAAACGGACAACCCGGAAATCTTGGAGGCGCGGGCAAAGTATGCCGCCGCGGAAGAGAAGTACAAGCGGGAGATTCAGGCCGAGGCTGAAAAGGTCCGCGCGCTTGGCGGACTATTCATCCTAGGCACCGAACGGCATGAATCCCGCCGGATCGACAACCAGCTGCGCGGCCGCTCGGGCAGGCAGGGAGACCCCGGCGAATCCCGCTTTTTCCTGTCCCTTGAGGACGACATCATGCGCCTTTTCGGGTCCGAGCGCGTAATGGGTATGATGGAAACCTTGGGCGTGGACGAGGATACGCCCATCGAGCAGAAGATGCTCACCAACGCGATCGAAAACGCGCAGCGCAAGGTGGAAAGCAAGAACTTCCAGACCCGGAAAACCGTACTGCAATATGACGACGTAATGAACGTGCAGCGCGAGGTCATATACAAGCAAAGACGCCAGGTGTTGGACGGAGAAGACCTGAAAGGCTCCATTGAGAGCATGATCGAGGGCGTCGTTTCCTCCGCCGTAAAAGGCATCAACGCGGAGCACGGCACAATTGGCGCGGAGGATTGGGCGGCCGCCATTGCGCAGTTTGAAGGCGTATTTCTCGCGAAAGGTGAGCTGCGCCTGACAAACGAGGAGCTGGCCCGGCATACGGAGGACTCGCTTTGCGAGCTGCTTTTGGACCGCGCGTTTACTGTCTACAAGAAGAAGGAAGAGGAAATCGGCTCTCCGCTCATGCGCGAAATCGAGAGAGTCGTCATGCTGCGCGTGGTCGACGAATACTGGATGGACCACATCGACGCCATGCACGAACTGCGGCAGGGAATCGGCCTGCGCGCGTTTGCCCAAACCGACCCGGTTGTTGCCTACAAGCGGGAAGGATTTGAGATGTTTGAGCAGATGGTAAACGCCATCCGGGAAGAAACCGTCCGCCGGGTCTTCCTTGCGAGAATCAAGAAGGAAGAGTCCGTCAAGCGCGAGGCGGTGGCAAAGGTGACGGGAGAAAGCGGCGCCGGGGACGGCAGTATCAAACAGCAGCCCGTGCGCCGGGGCGAAAAGGTCGGGCGCAACGACCCCTGCCCGTGCGGCAGCGGGAAAAAATACAAGAAGTGCTGCGGCGCCAACGAGTAAGACCGGGGATGCCGTTTAACGATTTGGGACCGCGCAGGAGGAGAAGAAAGAGGGAGCGCCGTGTCGGTTTCGGAACAGGCAAGATCCGGAATGGTTTTGCTCAAAAGCGAATTATTGGAGCGCGCCGGCGGCACAGCCCACGCATTTTCCGCGCGGATCGGCGGCGTGAGCGAAGGGGCTTACTTTTCTTTGAATCTTGGATACCGGCGCGGGGATGACCCGGCGCGGGTGCGGGAGAATTTCCGGCGTTTTTGCGCCGCCGCGGGAGCGCGGTTTGAAAACTTGGTCTGCTCCGCGCAGGTGCACGGGGATACGGTGCGCATTGTGCGAGCCGAAGATATCGGATGGGACTACGAAACGCCTCCGCCCAAAGCGGCCGACGCGATGATTACGGATGCAAAAGGCGTGGTTCTTGCAGTCTTTTCGGCCGACTGCATTCCAATTTTGCTGTACGACCCCGTGCGCGGGGTCGTCGGCGCCGTGCATGCAGGCTGGAGAGGGACGGCGCTTGGGATTGCGGAAAAAACGGTTTTGGCAATGCGGGAGACGTTTGGCTGCAACCCTGCAGATCTCCTTGCGGCCGTCGGCCCCGGAATTTCCCGCTGCTGCTTTGAAACGGGGGACGACGTGCCCGCCGCCATGGTATCCGCGCTGGGGGACGAGGCCGACCCCTTCCTGATAAGAGAAGGAGGCAAGTGGCGCGTGGACCTGAAGGGCCTGAACGCCTGTTTTCTCCGCCGGACGGGGATTCCGGCAGAGCGGGTGGAGGCTTCCGAGCTTTGCACGGCATGCCGGCCGGATCTTTTTTGGTCGCACCGCAGGTTAGGGGAAGAGAGAGGATCACAGGCCGCGGTGATAGCGCTTACGACCGGAACGTGAACGAAACGCGGCGGAAGGGGAGGCATTTTAAATGAGCAGAGCCGATGCGATTTTTATACAAAACTGCCGGGATATCTTAGATAACGGCGTCTGGGACACCGATCTTCCGGTGCGCCCCCGCTGGGACGACGGGACTCCGGCCCATACGGTCAAAAAGTTCGGAATTGTAAACCGCTATAACCTGCAGGAGGAATTTCCCATTCTGACGCTGCGGCGCACCTACTGGAAGTCGGCGGTAGACGAACTGCTTTGGATCTGGCAGAAAAAGTCCAACAACATTCATGATTTGCGCGGGAATATCTGGGACGCCTGGGCGGATGAAACGGGATCCATCGGGAAAGCTTACGGGTATCAGCTCGGAATCAAGCACCATTACCCGGAAGGCGATTTCGACCAGGTGGACCGGGTGCTCTATGATTTAAAGCATAATCCCTCCAGCCGGCGGATCTTGACGAATATCTATAATTTTGCCGACCTGCACGAGATGCGGCTGTATCCCTGCGCATACAGCATGACCTTCAATGTCACCAGGAGGAAGGACAGTGACAGGCTGGTGCTTAATGCTATACTTAATCAGCGTTCCAATGACATACTTGTAGCCAATCACTGGAATGTATGCCAATATGCAATTCTTGTCCATATGTTTGCACAGGTATGCGGTTATGAGGTTGGCGAGATGGTGCATGTTATAGCAGATGCACATATATATGACAGGCATATACCAATTGTAAAGGAATTGATAGAAAGACCGGCTTATGATGCTCCGGAATTCTGGATCAATCCGGATATTAAGGATTTCTACGAGTTTAAGGTAGAGGATTTTGAGCTTCGAAATTACAAGCACGGGCCAAAGATCGAAAGCATTCCGATGGCTGTATGATTTTTACCCGGATGAATGCATAACCGGCAGGTTATAGCTTCATATAAGAAACACCGATTATTTTAAGGAGCGATAAGAAATGAATATATTTGTTGCTGTGGATCGCAACTGGGCAATAGGGTATAGGGGAAAGCTGCTGGTAAAGATACCTGCTGACCATCGCTATTTCAGGGAAATGACCACTAATAAGGCCGTTATCATGGGAAGAAAGACGCTGGAGGATTTACCGGGCGGTTTGCCGCTAAAGAACAGACTTAACGTAGTTATTACAACTAATCCTGATTATAAGGTACCCGATGCTGTAATTGCAGGAAGCATTGAGGCTGCAATAGAGGCTGTCAGGGATTTTGACACCAGGGATATATATGTCATAGGAGGAGAAAGCATATACAGGCAGATGCTTGATATGTGCGATACAGCCTATGTTACAAAGATAGATTATGCTTACGCTGCCGACACATTTTTCCCAAACCTGGACAAGCTGGATGATTGGAAGCTGACCGATGAATCGGAAGAGCAAACCTATCATGATCTGATTTATACCTTCTGCAAATATGAAAGAATTAAGCATAAATCCTGAAAATATGGAAAATTTTCAAAAAGGGCTTGAAAAATTATGCAAGTAATAATACTATAAAGCTTATAAACTTGCCGCATTTTTATGGAAGCACAGGCAGGCATGCTTTAAAGGAAGGATGGGAGATATGCTTGATATCAGGATTGAGAAGACAAAGACTCCGAAGGCAAAACCGGCAGCCGATGATCCTCTTAAGTTTGGAACAATTTTTACCGACCATATGTTTATTATGGACTATGAAACCGAAAAGGGCTGGCATGATGCAAGGATAGTGCCTTACGGGAAGATAAGCCTGGAGCCCTCAGCCATGGTGTTCCACTATGGGCAGGAAATGTTTGAAGGCCTTAAGGCGTATAAGACTGAGGATGGCAGAATATTGCTCTTTAGACCTGACAAGAATGCAGAACGCACCAATAATACCAACCGAAGGCTTTGTATACCGGAGATACCGAAGGAGGATTTTGTACAGGCTATCAAGGCAGTGGTTAAGGTTGATGAGGCCTGGGTGCCTGAGAAGGAGGGTACATCTCTTTATATCAGACCGTTTATAATTTCTGTGGATCCCTTCCTTGGAGTAAGGCCATCCAATACATATATGTTCATGATTATTCTTTCTCCGGTGGGACCTTATTATCCTGAGGGGCTTGACCCGGTGAAGATATGGATTGAAGACGAATATGTCAGGGCAGTTAAGGGCGGAATAGGAGAGGCAAAAACCGGCGGTAATTATGCGGCATCCTTAAAATCTCAGGTCAAGGCGCATGAGGAAGGATATTCACAGGTTTTATGGCTTGACGGAGTCCACAGGAAGTACATCGAGGAAGTAGGAGCCATGAACATATTCTTTAAGATAGCAGGCAAGGTAATAACACCTGAGCTTACAGGAAGCATACTTCCGGGGGTAACAAGGGATTCGGTTATAGCATTGTGCAAGGAATGGAAGCTGCCTGTAGAAGAACGCAGGATTTCTATAGATGAAATATTTGAAGCATATGAGAATAATACTCTTGAGGAGGTATTCGGAACAGGAACGGCTGCGGTTATTTCACCTGTAGGCCATCTGCGATGGGAGAACAGGATTATGCAGGTTCGTGACGGAAGCATTGGACCGGTAAGCCACAAGCTTTATGATACACTTACAGGCATACAGCTTGGCAAGCTTCCTGATACGCATAACTGGACAGTTCAGGTATAATCCCAGGTAACTATATTATAATATATTAGAGCCTGCATTATGGGCGATGGAGGTAAAATGAATCAACTATATGCGGAAACAAATGTAAAACGTAAGGATACACCGGCAATAATTGCCCTGCGCCTGCTTATGATTCTGGCGATGATTTTAGCGTTTTTTGCCTTGTTTTTAGGACAGCTGTTAGGCTTTGCGGGGATTATTGTCCTTGTTGTGATGTTTTATCTTTACCCCAGGTTGAATGTTGATTATGAGTATATATTTGTGGACGGTCAGATAGATTTTGACAAGATTAGCGGCAAGTCGAAGCGTAAAACCATGCTTCGCATTGATTTCGACCAGGTTGAGATAATGGCGCCTGCCAATTCACATGCACTGGATACCTATACCCATGTGCAATGCGAGACCAGGAACTACTCCTCGGGTGATAAATCAGGCAAGCCTTATGTCATTATTGCAAATGCAGATAATAAGAAGCTGAGGATAATATTCGAACCGGACGAGAAAATGCTGTCCATGATCAGGCAGAAGAGCCCGAGAAAGGTCTCTCAATATTAGGCAGTAATATGTATATGAGCGGCTGTTGCAGAAAAATGCAGCAGCTGTTTAAATTTAAAAGGAATTTTAAGTTGACAAGGTAATAAATATTGGCTATACTTTTGAAAATATTTATCCGAAAAAATGACATTATAGTATCATAAAGCAAGACAAATCCGGTATTTTTAAGCAACAATCAAATAAATAATATTAAAAGAAAGGTGGAATTAGTGAAATGGCTCATATTATCGGTGAGGGAATCACATTTGACGACGTACTTCTGGTGCCTGCTTATTCGGAGGTACTGCCAAATCAGGTTGAGCTTTCAACCTATCTGACAAAAAAAATCAGGCTGAATATTCCATTAATGAGTGCCGGTATGGATACTGTAACCGAAAACCGTATGGCAATAGCAATGGCAAGACAGGGCGGTATTGGAGTAATTCATAAGAACATGTCGATTGAGGAGCAGGCTGAGGAAGTTGATAAGGTTAAACGTTCGGAGCATGGAGTGATAACCGATCCGTTTTATTTATCACCCGACCACACACTGGGTGACGCCAATGAATTGATGGCAAAGTACAGGATATCAGGAGTCCCTATTACGGTAAACGGGAAAAAGCTGGTTGGTATTATAACTAACAGGGATTTGAAGTTTGAAACTGATTATACGAAAAAAATCAAGGAGTGCATGACCTCTGAAGGACTGGTGACCGCCAAGGAGGGCATCACACTGGAGGAAGCCAAGAAAATCCTCGGTGCCGCAAGGAAGGAAAAGCTTCCGATTGTGGATGAGGAAGGCAATCTGAAGGGCCTTATTACTATAAAGGATATTGAGAAACAGATAAAATATCCCATGTCGGCCAAGGATGAGCACGGGAGACTGCTCTGCGCTGCTGCTGTGGGTATTACAAGCAATATAATGGACAGGGTGGAAGCGCTGATAAAGGCCAAGGTGGATGCAATTGTGATAGATACGGCACACGGCCATTCGGCAAATGTCCTCAGGGTAATTCGGATGGTAAGGGATGCCTATCCGGATGCCCAGATAATAGCAGGAAATGTGGCAACAGGCGAAGCAACCCTGGATCTTATAAAGGCAGGAGTGGATGCAGTAAAGGTCGGCATCGGACCGGGCTCAATATGTACAACCAGAGTCGTGGCAGGCATTGGAGTTCCTCAGATCACTGCAATAATGAACGCTTATGAATCGGCAAAGCCCTATGGTATTCCGATCATAGCGGATGGAGGTATAAAGTATTCGGGAGATATTACAAAAGCTCTTGCAGCAGGGGCTAATGTATGCATGATGGGAAGCATATTTGCGGGCTGTGATGAAAGCCCCGGAACCTATGAGCTGTATCAGGGGCGTAAGTATAAGGTATATCGCGGAATGGGTTCCATAGGAGCAATGGAGAAGGGCAGCAAGGACCGCTATTTCCAGGAAGAAGCCAGGAAGCTGGTTCCTGAGGGAGTTGAGGGACGTGTTGCCTATAAGGGAACTGTTGAAGATACCGTTTTCCAGCTTGTCGGGGGATTAAGGTCAGGCATGGGCTATTGCGGAGCAAAGGATATTGAATCCCTGCAGGAAACAGGAAGATTTATCAAGATATCTATGGCATCCTTAAAGGAAAGCCATCCCCATGATATCCATATAACCAAGGAAGCCCCGAATTACAGCGTGGAGGAATAAACCTATAATACAGCTGATGCGGATGGCAGGAAGGGATTTATTATGGGTAAAAAACTGACAAAGGAAGAATGGCTTAAGAGAAGACTCATTAAGAAGAAGCTCATGCTTCTTAGCGCAGCCATCCTTATGATAGCAATTTTGGCATTTTCTATATTGGTTGTTGTCAAGCTTGTATCCGTTACTTCAAGGAAGGACAGGAGCAGCTTGGAAACTGTTGAAGTATCCCTGTCCAACGGCTCAGTGGTGAGAGAATGGTATCTTACGCCAAATCCTTATTCACGGCCTCAGCATCCGCTGAAAAAGGTAAAGGGTATTGTAATTCATTATACGGCTAATCCCAATACCTCTGCCGAGAATAACAGGAATTATTTCGAGGGACTGGCTGAAAAGAAGGACACCGCCGCAAGCAGCCATTATATCATAGGGCTTGAGGGTGAAGTTATCCAGTGCATCCCATTAACAGAGATAGCGTATGCATCCAACGACCGGAATATAGACACCATATCCATCGAGTGCTGCCATGAGGATGAAACAGGCAAATTCAATGATAAAACCTATGCCTCGCTGGTGGAGCTTTCGGCTGCCTTATGCAGGGAGTTTAACCTTAAGAGGGAAGATATAATCCGCCATTATGATGTAACCGGAAAGCTTTGCCCCCTTTACTATGTCGAACATGAAGAGGATTGGGAAAAGCTAAGGGACGATATAATAAAGAAAACAGATTAGTAATAATTGGGCGTGCAAATCCTGATTTCCGGTCAGGAATAATGCACGCCCTTAAGTTTTATCGCTATCTACAGGGAAAGGGTAATGTCCTTTCCTACCGGTATATATTGTCTGAAGCTTACTCCCGAGGAGGTCATCATGCGCTTTGCTGCGATTACGGCATCGGTATCGGCATATTTATCACAGAGGTAGATAACCTCCCTGATGCCCCTTTGAATAATAGCCTTAGTACATTCGTTGCAGGGAAACAGTGTTGTATAGAGCTTAGCACCCTTCATATGGGTACCCGTATAATTCAATATTGCATTCAGCTCGGCATGGCATACGTATAAATACTTTGTCTCCAGATTATTGCCGTTCCTTTCCCAGGGATATTCATCATCGGAGCAGCCTATAGGCATTCCGTTGTAGCCGACGGAGAGAATCTTATTATCCTCGCTGACTATGCAGGAACCGACACTTGTGTTAGGATCCTTGCTGCGTTCGGTGGACAGAAGAGCTATCCCCATAAAGTATGCATCCCAGTTGATGTAGTCCGTTCTTTTCATATACCTTCCTCCCAATTTAATAAGACTTCTTATATTATCATATACTATCATTTACTAATATTTGCTTCCGGCAAACTGAACCTTGATTAAATTAGTGGTTCCGGTTATGCCAAGGGGTACTCCGGCTGTCATAACAACAAGCTCTCCATTCTTAAGATAACCGGCCCTTTCAACGGCTGCAACCGCATTGTCAAACAGCTCAAAGGTGTCGTACTCAATATTAATAAGCAAGGGTGTTACGCCCCATGCCAGGTTAAGCTGCCTGCATACAATGGGGTCTGTGGTACATCCGATTATCTGGCATTGCGGTCTGTAGCGGGATATCATCCTGGCAGTATTACCCGAGGTGGTTACCGTAATGATCATTCTGGCAGCAAGGTCATGGGCAGTTGTAACCGTTGCCCTGGAGATGGCATCCGTAACATCCGGTTCTCCGATATGCTCCTGCTGGCGGAAGCGCTTCTTATAATCGATATCAGCCTCAGTACGGAGCGCAATCTTTACCATTGCCCTAAGAGCTTCTACAGGATAACTGCCCGAGGCAGTCTCACCGGACAGCATAATAGCGCTGGTACCGTCATATATGGCATTTGCGACATCAGTAGTTTCAGCTCTGGTCGGCCTCGGATTCTTTATCATGGAATCCAGCATCTGCGTTGCCGTTATAACATGTTTGCCGCTGGTATAGACCTTCTTTATGATCATTTTCTGGAGAGAAGGTACTTCCTCATAAGGTATTTCCACACCCAAATCTCCCCGGGCTATCATAATCCCGTCTGATAATTCTATAATTTCATCAATGTGCTCGATACCCTGAAGATTTTCAATTTTTGAGATGATTCTTGCCTGTGAATTATGCTTGTTAAGCATTTTGCGTATTTCCATCACATCGTCGCCTGTCCTGACAAAGGACGNNAAATTCATGCTCAATTGCAAAGAGGATATCCCTGCGGTCCCTTTCACTGATGTAAGGCATGGAAATATGTATCCCGGGGACATTTACCCCTTTATTATCGGACAGAACCCCTCCGTTTACAACCTTGCAGATAATATCTGTCGGGGTCACATCGGTCACAATCATCTCAATAAGTCCGTCATCAATCAGTATTGTTGCCCCAACATCTATATCGTAGATGAGGCCGGGATAGCTTAAGGATACCCTGCTTTCATCGCCCTCAGTTTCGTCTGTGGTAAGCGCAAAGGTTTGACCTTCAGCCAAAGTCACCCTTTGCCTTCCTTTAAAGGTCCCGATGCGTATCTCCGGTCCTTTGGTATCAAGGAGGGTGGCTACAGGTATGCCAAGCTCATCCCTTAATTCCTTCAATTTTTGGAGCCGGCGCAGATGCTCTCCATGGCTGCCGTGGGAAAAATTAAAACGTGCAGCATCCATTCCTGATAATATCAGCTGCCTTAATACATCATTTCTATCTGTAGCCGGACCCAGCGTGCAGATTATTTTAGTTTTTCTCATATTGTCTCCTTTCGGCAAAATGCCCGGTCACAGCTTAATGCCGTCAATTCTCCTGTATTTAATGCCCGTACGCTTCTTCAGCAATCTGTATATCAGATACAGTATAATGCTGCCCAAAATTACTATGAATATTATCAATAGTGCACAGTGCAGGAAAAAGGTATCCGGAAGTATGTTAATTACCGGATCGGTTGCAGGATCGAATATCCAGTAATCATTATTGAAGAATAATTTATGAAATAATACAAAGGCCCTGTCAAAGTCGGCAGCAATAAGAAGGCCGGCAATTGCAGGAAGGATTACAGCCGTAACGGAGGATACCTTAAGATACGAATAATCCCTTCTTTTAGCTTTATATGAAATAATAACGGCAGCAACCACAAGCGATATGCCGGCTATTATATAAAAAGCCGTAAAAATATTCTTTACTTCTTTAAAATGCTGTATTCCTGAAGGCGAAGCAGGCAGTGTCGGAAAGCTCAGGCCGTCTCTGTAAAAAGGGGATGAATAATCAATAAGAGCATTATAGTTATCAAGTATTTCCTCACGGGTGTAGCCGGAAGCTTCCTCTATGTCCAGCAGCCTTACATCCATATAATAGAGTGGTCTGAAGTTAATTGTAATAATAACGCCCAGAGATAATATCAGCAGAGTGAATACTATTCCGATTATAATATCGCTGAATTTGAATTTTCTTAACTTTCTCATGAATACTTCCCCAAAGCAATGGTTTTGTACATTCGAATTATATTATAATTCGAGATTTAATGCAAGCGGTGCCGGGTTTTGAAAGCCATATATAAGTAATCGCAATAATAATGATAAGTATAATTGAATTGTACAGATAGCGGTGTTAGTGCTATATTTTATATATACACCGTGCAAGTATAAATTTCGTTGGCAAAATTCATATCTGCTGCGCAAATATGAATATCATAAACGATATTCAAATATATACTGCGTACATATTTGAATATCGTTAGCAAAATTCAAATATATACTGCGTAAATATTTGAATTTTGGGGGAAATTTTTATATGAAAACTATAATTTTATTATAAAGGAGAATGAGTATGAGGGCTTTAATAAGCGTATCGGACAAGACCGGCATAGTGGAGCTTGCTAAGGAGCTGGAATTACTTGGAACTGAGATTATTTCAACCGGCGGTACATACAAGAAGCTTAAGGAGGCAGGGATAAAGGCTGTCGAGATATCGGATATTACAGGCTTTCCTGAGTGTCTGGACGGGCGTGTCAAGACCCTTCATCCTGCGGTTCATGCCGGTTTGCTTGCCATGAGAGGAAATCCGGCGCATATGGAGCAGCTAAGCCGTCTGAAGATAGACCCTATTGATATAGTTGTTGTTAACCTGTACCCCTTCAAGCAAACAATACTTAAGGAAGGCGTTACACGGGAGGAGGCGGTTGAAAACATCGACATAGGCGGACCGACCATGCTGCGTTCCGCTGCCAAGAATTATCAGGATGTTGCGGTGCTTGTTGATCCGGCTGATTATGACAGGGTACTTGCAGAGCTTAAGGAGAACGGCAAGGTTTCCCTTGAAACCAAGTTCTATCTGATGCAGAAGGTATTCATGCATACCTCCTCATATGATACGCTGATTGCCGACTATATAAGAAAGCAGAGAAACGATACATCCTTCCCCGGGATGATGACCATGACATATGAAAAGGTCCAGGAAATGAGATACGGGGAGAACCCCCATCAGAAGGCTGCATTTTACAGGGAAATCGTAAGAGGAAAGGGTTCAATAGCCGATGCGGTGCAGCATAACGGCAAGGAGCTTTCCTTCAACAATATAAATGATACCAATGGCGCTCTTGAGCTTCTTAAGGAGTTTGACGAACCCACAGTGGTGGCATGCAAGCATGGCAATCCCTGCGGCGTGGGAAGTGCAGATAATATATATGATGCATGGAAGAAGGCATTTAATGCGGACAGTGTATCCATATACGGGGGTATAGTGGTGCTTAACCGTGAGCTTACCCTTGCTGTTGCTCAAGATATGAAGAATATATTCCTGGAGGTAATTGTTGCTCCTTCATATGACAGAGAGGCGCTTGAGCTTCTTAAAACCAAGAAGAACCTTCGCCTTCTTGAGCTTAAGGACATTGAGGTGCCTCAGCGCCCGGATGCATTGGATCTTAAGAAGGTTAACGGCGGACTGATAGTCCAGACAATCGATGATAAGCTTTTAAATGAGGACGAACTGAAGGTGGTCACTGACCGTGCCCCTTCTGCAAAGGAAATGGAAGACTTAAAATTTGCATGGCGCGTGGTTAAGTTCGTTAAGTCCAACGGTATCGCACTGGCGAAGGACAAGCAGAGCATCGGTATAGGGCCCGGGCAGGTATGCCGCATCTGGGCGGCAAAGCAGGCAATTGACCATGCCGGTGAGCTTATTAGTGAAGATGCCACCAGGGGTGCCGTAATGGCCTCTGACGCATACTTCCCCTTTGAGGACTGCGTAGAAGCAGCTCACGAAGCCGGCATAACAGCTATCATTCAACCCGGAGGCTCTATCCGTGACGAGGACTCCATCAAAAAGTGCAACGAATATGGCATGGCAATGGTATTCACGGGAATGAGGCATTTCAGACACTAAACATTGAGATCATATAATCTGCTATATTTGTAGACCGTGATTATAGACAGGGCATATGCCGCAGCTATTGTCAAGGCTGTGGCAATAGCCATGGCCGGAAGTATCTTATAAACCGAAATTGTATGAATATTAAAAGGGAATGTGTTTATACACATTCCCTTATTTACGACTGTTACAACCCATCGAACCTATTAACTTTTAAAATATGTTTACATATATATAAAAATTACATTAAGTATCGTGATTATAACTTGGTAACATTAGCAGCCTGGGGTCCTTTTTCGCCCTGAACTACTTCAAATTCAACCTTGTCACCTTCCTCGAGGACCTTGAAGCCGTCCATCAAAAGTGCGGAGAAGTGGACAAATACGTCATTTCCTTCTTCGTCTGAAATAAATCCAAACCCCTTCTTNNTTTACTGTACCCTTTTTCATACAAAAAAGCCTCCAAACATAAATAAAATATATTACCATCATTGGTAATGATAGACTAAATTTATCATATCTGCAGGCAAATGTCAAACGGTCTTTGTTGCATTTTGTAACATTTTCTTAATAATTTTTATACCTGTAAGAAATGACAAAACATTTAAATTATGCTATGATGAATAAGCACTTACTATATATTGCCATACTTATTATTAATATAAAACCTGCATCTGCTGCAAGCGGATTTATACCCGGCAAGTCACATATACTAAGGCATTATAAATAATTACAATATAAATGAAAGAGGATGTTCATATGGCTTTTAGGATACCTTCAGCTTATCAGCTTGTAAAAGAGGAGGAGCTTAACGACATTAACGGCAAGGGCCTGCTTCTCACCCATAAGAAAACCGGGGCGCGTATTGCACTTGTGGCAAATGACGATATCAACAAGGTGTTTTACATTGGTTTTCGCACACCGCCGGCCGACAGCACAGGAGTGGCCCATATAATAGAGCACTCGGTTTTATGCGGATCGAAAAGCTTTCCTGCAAAGGATCCCTTTGTGGAGCTGGTCAAGGGATCCCTTAATACCTTCCTCAATGCGATGACATATGCCGACAGAACGGTGTATCCGGTTGCGAGCCAGAATGATCAGGATTTTAAGAACCTTATGCATGTTTACATGGATGCCGTCCTGCATCCGAACATATACAGCAGGAAAGAGATATTCATGCAGGAAGGCTGGCATTATGACATTGAGGATGAGAATGACGAGATTAAGCTTAACGGTGTAGTATATAACGAAATGAAGGGAGCTTTCTCTTCTCCCGAGAGCCAGCTTTTCAGGCTCAACCAGAATTCACTTTTCCCGGATACGCCCTATGGCGTAGAATCCGGCGGAGATCCGGATTTCATCCCGGAGCTGTCCTATGAGCAGTTCCTGGACTTCCATAAATGTTATTACCATCCCTCCAACAGCTATATATATCTGTACGGTGATATGGATTTTGAGGAGAGGCTTGCATGGCTTGATGAAGCATACCTGTCACAATTTGACCGACTTAATGTGGATTCCGTCGTTCCTGTGCAGCAAGGCTTTGGGTCTGTAAGGGAGGTTAAGGATTATTATTCCCTGACCGAGGGAGACAGCATTGATGAAAATACTTATTTAAGCTATAATGCTGCAATCGGAACCTCCTCTTCAAGCAAGCTCAATCTCTCCATGGCAATACTGGATTATGTGCTTGTTGATTCCCCGGGAGCGCCTATAAAACAGGCGCTACTTGATGCAGGGGTCGGCAGGGATATTATGAGCAGCTACAGTAATGAATATCTTCAGCCGATGTACTCCATTGTGGCCAAGAATACGTATGAGGATAAAAAGGAGGAGTTCATCCGCATAATCAGGGATACCTTATCAGGATTGGCTTCCGAAGGATTAGGCGAAAGATCCTTAAGGGCTGCAATAAACTTCTATGAATTCAAATACAGGGAGGCTGATTACGGGCCGTTCCCCAAGGGCTTGATTTACGGTTTAAGGGTTATGAGCAGCTGGCTGTATGAGGATGATGAGCCCTTCAGGAATTTAAAGGATAATGAAATATTTGCATTCTTAAAGGAGCAGGTAGGAACGGGTTATTATGAGAAGCTGATAACGGACTATCTTCTTAACAATACCCATGCCTCCCTGGTTGTATTAAGCCCCAGTCCCGGATTGAATGCACAGCGTGAGGAAAGGATAAGGCAAAGGCTTGAAGAATACAGAGCAGGACTTGGCAGCAGGGAGCTTAAGCAAATCATAGATGAGACCAGACAATTAAAGGAGTACCAGGAGACGCCGTCATCAAAAGAGGAGTTGGAGGCAATTCCCATGCTGACACGGGAGGATATCGGCGAAGAGCCTCAGCCCATGTATAATAAGGAAACGGTTGTATCAGGTATTAAGGTGCTGCATCACGATGTCTTCACCAATGGAATCGCTTATATAAAGCTGTTGTTTGACGTATCGGACATTCCGACGGGGATGCTTCCGTACATGTCCCTTCTGTCGCTGATTCTTGGCCTTATAAATACCGAGAATTACAGCTACCTGGAGCTGTCCAATGAGATAAACCTGAATACCGGTGGCGTGTCCACAGATGTGAAAAGCTTCTCAAGGATAAGAAGGCCGGACGAATATCTGCCCGTATTCGAGATTGGTGCAAAGGTTATGTATGATAAGCTTCCTGATGCTTTCAGAATAATGGAGGAGATTATCCATAAAAGTGTATTTGACGATGCCAAAAGGCTTAAGGAGCTGATTGACGAGCTGAAATCACGGATGCAGATGAGATTCAATGCGAGCGGCCATTCAGTAGCATCCGACAGGGCTATTTCATATTATTCGGTTCACGGGCTATTTAAGGAAAGGACTGCAGGAATAGACTTTTATAAATTCCTGGAGGAGCTGGCGGATAACTATGATAGCAGGAAGAATGAGGTCATTGGCAAGCTTAAGACATTAATGCAGATGATTTTTACAAGGGATAAGCTTATTGCAAGCGTAACGGCGGATCCGGCAGGCTATGACCTCTTTGCGGGAAGCTTCTCAGGCTTTGTGCAGGGTCTGCTTAAGGAGGCTGATAAGAGCCTGTTTACACCTTACGGCAAGGATCCCCTTGTGCCGGAATGCCTTAACGAGGGCTTCAAGGCTGCAATGCAGGTGCAGTATGTTGCAAGGGCGGGCAACTTCCTTAAGGCAGGATACCGGTATACCGGTGCCCTTAAGGTATTAAAGACAATTTTGAGCTATGATTATCTGTGGAACCAGGTCAGGGTTAAGGGAGGAGCATACGGCTGCTTCTGCAGCTTTTCAGGCGTTGACGGAGATGCTTATTTTGTTTCCTACCGGGATCCCAACCTTGCGGAAACCAACATGGTATATGAAAAAGCGGTTGATTTTGTGAAGAATTATACCGCCGATGAAAGGGATATTACAAAAAGCATTATAGGGACCATAAGTACCCTGGATACCCCCATGACGCCTCAAACCAAGGGGAATCGTTCTTTGGTTATGTATCTTTCGGGTGTAACCTATGAGGAGCTTAAGAAGGAACGGGACGAGATAAGGAATGTAACCCAGGAGGATATAAGGGAACTTGCAGGACTTATAAAAGCTGTTCTGGATGAGAGGAATATCTGTGTCATAGGCAATGAAGGCAAGGTGGAGGCAAACCGTTCCATGTTCAAGGCAGTTAAAAACCTTATGAAATAAGAAAGGTATCGATAAAATGGATAATAAACAGCACAAATCAGGGTTCGTTACTTTAATCGGACGGCCGAATGTTGGCAAATCAACACTTATGAATCATCTTGTCGGCCAAAAGATAGCTATAACCTCCGATAAGCCTCAGACCACAAGAAACAGGATACAGGCAATATATTCCGGAGATGAAGGTCAGATTATTTTCATAGATACACCGGGAATCCATAAGGTTAAGAATAAGCTTGGAGAATATATGGTGACTGCCGCCGAAAGGACATTAAGGGAGGTTGACCTGATACTTTGGCTGGTTGAGCCATCGACCTTCATAGGCGCAGGCGAAAGGCACATTGTGGAACAGCTTTCAAGGGTAAAAACCCCTGTATTCCTTGTTATAAATAAGGTTGATACGGTGAAGAAGGAGAAGATACTGACATATATCGATGCATATAAGGGTCTTCTTGATTTTGCCGAAATAATTCCCGTATCAGCTCTTAAGGGTGCGAATACAGATCAGCTGCTGTCAGCCATATTTAAATACCTGCCTGTGGGACCCATGTATTACGATGAGGATACTATAACGGACCAGCCCGAGAAGCAGATAGCGGCAGAGCTTATAAGGGAAAAGGCTTTGATGCTTTTGGAGGAAGAGGTGCCCCATGGAATTGCGGTTGTAATAGAGAGTATGAAGGAGAGGCAGCGCAGGATTAATAACGGGGGCGGATCCGCCCATGAGCAGGAAGCGCCGGATAATACCATTATAGACATTGACGCAGTAATAATCTGCGATAAGGATTCCCATAAGGGTATAATAATAGGAAAGAACGGTTCCATGCTTAAGCAGATCGGAACCCTGGCCCGAAAGGAGATAGAAGATCTCCTGGATTGCAGGATCAACCTTAAGCTTTGGGTAAAGGTGAAAAGGGATTGGAGGGACAGTGAATTCCTGCTTTATAATTACGGCTATAATAAAAATGAATTATAAATTAATATGATTTTTACTTGTCAAGGATAAATTATAAAAATACTCATGGGATATTCTAACCAGTTTAGAAAGCTGCAAGATGGGAAACCTAAATATTGTAAGATTAAGTCTTGCAGCAGGGCTGAACATAGAAAATATCATGGTTAGGGGGTTCATTTTATGAATAATTATGATTATTGGAATAATTTTATCCGGACAGGTAAAATTGATGATTACTTAAACTACATTGCATGCACGAGGGAAGAGGTCTCGGAGGAGTTAAGCCGTATCAGGGAAAAGGATAAAGAGGGTGTAACACATGCCGGTATCAAATACCGTGACAGGAATGGTTCTGTCAGCCATACCGATTGGTGATTATGATAAAAGGGTAGTCATATTGACAAAAGAATTGGGTAAAATATCAGCTTTTGCCAAAGGCGCCAGAAGACCTAACAGCGCCTTATTGGCATGTACCCAGCCCTTTTTCTTCGGACAGTTTGGTTTGTATTACGGAAGGTCCTCATATAATATAACGTCCTGCGATATTGCCAGTTATTTTCCCGAGCTCAGGAACGATATTGACAGCTTATATTACGGAATGTATTTTTGCGAATTTACCGATTATATAACCAAGGAAAATAACGATGAAACACAGATATTAAAACTGCTGTACCAGACACTTAAGGCTGTGGCGAAAAAGACAATACCCCTTCCGCTGATAAGAGCAATATTTGAACTGAAGATAATATCCCTTGAGGGTGAGGGACCGCAGGTATTCCAATGTGTAAAATGCGAAAAGCCTTTGGATGCTTCCGGGAATGCAGGTGAATACAGCTTTTCGCCGGAATGCAGGGGCTTGTTGTGCGAGGGATGCCGGCGCCATGATTATAGTGCCAGAAGACTGAACTGTTCAACTACATACGCTATGCAATACATAGTATCAAAAGGAATAGAGAAGCTGTATACATTCACCGTTACCGGCGAAGTTCTTGAGGAGCTGGCCTTAAGTATCGAAAAGTATTTAAGCCTTATTATAGATCATGAGTTCAAATCCCTGGAGGCCGTTAAATCCCTGAATGAGGGATGATTGGCGGCAAAATGCGGTTCTGTATAGGTTGAGTAAAAAATATTGTTGAAATTATTATGCATTAAGGTTAAAATGATATGAAACCCCAGGCTTTCAGAGGGAGGGAATATGATATGAAGAGGAAGATATTTGCAATAATTCTTCTTGGCACAATCCTGACAGCAGCAGGTTGTTCAGAAAAAGAAGTGTTTTTATCAGTGGAGAATGTAACCGCCAATACCATGCTGGTGAAGAGGACAGGGGAGCTTCAGGTTGCAATTGTCGATGACTTTGATAAACCGTATTACATGCTTTCGGAGCTTGAGGAGTTCGCGTCGAAGGAGATATCAGTTTATAATCAGGAAGCAGGAGCCGAGCATGTAACAATCAGTGATTTGGGATTAAAAAACAATAAAGTTGTTATGATACTTAATTATACAAGTATGTCTCATTATTCGGCTTTCAATCAGGTTCCTGCGGCATATTTCAGCGCCGATACGGAGAATGTAGCGCTGGAGCTTCCAGACCGGTACAAAAGCAGTAAGGGAGAGGATATCGTTGACAGGGCTACGGCATTTAAGAGCAACAAGAACAAGGTGCTGGTTGTTTATGAACCTTTTGATATAATTGTGGATGGCAAGGTTAGATATTACAGTGAGAATGCTGAACTAATCAAGGATTTGGACGGCTCGGTAACAATAAAGGGCTCAGAGGATATGACAATAGTTGTATACACGCCTAATTAGCATTTATCCGGTCCTTGCCTTATAGAGGGCCGGTTTATTATCATAATAAATATATGCGAGGATTATAGTATGGAAAAAACAATGGACAAAATAGTAGCACTTGCCAAGGCCAGAGGGTTTGTGTACCCGGGTTCCGAAATATACGGCGGTCTTGCCAACACCTGGGATTACGGCAACCTGGGTGTAGAAATGAAGAATAATGTAAAAAAGGCCTGGTGGCAAAAATTTATTCAAGAGAACCCCTACAATGTGGGAGTTGATTGTGCAATCCTTATGAACCCCCAGACCTGGGTGGCCTCAGGACATCTCGGAGGCTTTTCCGATCCTTTGATGGACTGCAAGGAATGTCATGAGCGTTTCCGTGCAGACAAACTGATAGAGGACTATAACCAGGAGCATGGCATAACCGTAACGGGCTCGATTGATGCAATGTCTAATGAAGAAATGAAAAAATATATTGATGAGAACAATATACCCTGCCCTTCCTGCGGAAAGCATAATTTTACCGATATCCGGCAGTTTAACCTGATGTTTAAAACCTTTCAGGGCGTTACGGAGGAAACCAAGAATATAGTATATTTAAGGCCTGAAACCGCGCAGGGGATATTCGTTAATTTTAAGAATGTTCAGCGGAGTTCACGCAAAAAAATTCCCTTTGGCATAGGGCAGATAGGCAAAGCCTTCCGAAATGAGATTACTCCCGGCAACTTTACCTTCCGTACCAGGGAGTTCGAGCAGATGGAGCTGGAATTCTTCTGTGAACCGGATACCGATCTGGAATGGTTTGCTTATTGGAAGCAGTTTTGTATAGACTGGCTGAAGAGCCTTGGGATAAAGGATGAGGAGCTCAGGATAAGAGATCATGATCCGGCGGAGTTGGCCTTCTACAGCAAGGCTACGACCGATATTGAGTTTCTGTTCCCCTTTGGCTGGGGCGAGCTGTGGGGCATAGCAGACCGTACCGACTATGACCTGACACAGCACCATACCGTATCAAAGGAAGACTTAAGTTATTTTGATGATGAAAAGAATATTAGATATATACCCTATGTCATAGAACCGTCGCTGGGTGCCGACCGTGTCGTGCTGGCCTTCTTATGTGCGGCATATGACGAGGAGGAGCTTCCCGACGGGGATACACGTACGGTATTGCATTTCCATCCGGCCATAGCGCCTGTTAAGATTGGAGTTCTTCCACTCTCCAAGAAGCTGGGCGGGCCAGCCGAAAAGATATACAGGGATTTAAGCAAGCTGTATAACTGTGAGTATGATGATCGCGGCAATATCGGAAGAAGATACCGCAGACAGGATGAGATAGGAACGCCCTTCTGCGTGACATATGATTTTGATTCGGAAACCGATGGTGCAGTCACTGTAAGGGACAGGGATACAATGGAGCAGGAAAGGGTAAGGATTGAAGATTTGAAGGCTTATTTTGAGAAGAAGCTTGCATTTTAAAAAAAGTATTTCCTAATACAAGAATATTATGCTATAATGCTCAATGGCGACTAAAAATTCCAGCTTTATGTAAACATATTAAAAAGCCTGTATAGGTTCACACAATACATTTTAGGAGGAATATTATAAGATGAAGAAATGGGTATATTTATTCAAAGAGGGCAGTGCCGATATGAGGAATCTTCTTGGAGGCAAGGGCGCCAATCTGGCGGAGATGACGAATCTTGGTCTTCCGATTCCCCAGGGCTTTACTGTAACTACCGAAGCTTGCACAGATTACTATAATAATGGTAAGCAGATCAGAGAAGAGATAAAAGCTCAGATATTTGATGCCCTGAAGATACTTGAAGAGCAGCAGGGCAAGAAATTCGGTGATACTTCGAATCCTCTGCTGGTTTCGGTACGTTCCGGAGCCAGGGCTTCAATGCCGGGCATGATGGATACCATACTTAATCTGGGCTTGAACGACGTTGCCGTTGAAGGCTTTGCAAAGAAGACGGGCAATCCCAGGTTTGCATATGATTCCTACAGAAGATTTATACAGATGTTCTCCGACGTGGTAATGGAGATTTCTAAATCCAAGTTTGAAAGAGTTCTTGATGAAATCAAAGAGAAGAAAGGCGTTAAGTTCGATAACGAGCTGACCGCAGAGGATCTTAAGGAAGTTATAGCAGAGTTTAAAGCCCTTTACAGGGAGAATAAGGGAACCGATTTCCCCCAGGATCCCAATGTACAGCTTATAGAAGCTGTTACCGCTGTATTCCGTTCATGGGATAATCCCCGTGCAATTTACTACAGAAGAATGAACGACATCCCCGGCGACTGGGGTACCGCTGTTAACGTTCAGGCAATGGTATTCGGCAACATGGGAGATACCTCCGGAACAGGAGTTGCATTTACACGTAATCCCTCCACGGGAGAAGCTAAGATATATGGAGAATATCTGATAAATGCACAGGGTGAGGATGTTGTCGCAGGTATCAGGACACCTCAGCCCATTACTAAGCTTGAATACGACATGCCGGAAGTATACAATGAGTTTATGAGGATTGCTGCGCTTCTTGAGAATCATTATAAGGATATGCAGGACATGGAATTCACCATTGAAGACAAGAAGCTGTATTTCCTGCAGACACGTAACGGCAAAAGGACGGCGGCTGCAGCATTACAAATAGCTTGTGACCTTGTTGATGAAGGTAAGATAACCAAGGAAGAGGCAATAAAGAGAATAGATGCCAAATCCCTTGACCAGCTGCTTCATCCGGCATTTGACGCAGCAGAGCTCAAGGCAGCCAAGCCTATAGGCAGCGCACTTCCTGCTTCACCGGGAGCAGCGGCAGGCAGAGTATATTTCACGGCTGAGGAAGCCAAGAAGCATAACGAAATGNNAGAGTAATCCTTGTACGTCTTGAAACCTCGCCTGAGGATATTGAAGGCATGCATGCAGCAAAAGGCATACTGACCGTACGCGGCGGCATGACCTCCCATGCTGCAGTTGTTGCCCGCGGAATGGGTACGGCTTGCGTATCCGGTTGCGGTGATATTGTAATTAACGAAGAAGCCGGATATTTCACCCTGGCAGGCAATACAATAAAGGAAGGCGATTATATCTCCCTTGACGGTTCAACAGGTAATATATATTTAGGCGATATCCCGACTGTAGAAGCCTCCATCAGCGGCAACTTTGAAAGAATTATGAACTGGGCTGACGAGTTACGTACATTAAAGGTCAGGACTAATGCCGACACACCGGAAGATGCAGCTAATGCCGTTAGATTTGGTGCGGAAGGCATAGGCTTATGCCGTACCGAGCACATGTTCT
>DCTS01000045.1:24605-25118 GCA_002329645.1 Lachnoclostridium sp. UBA1434
GCGCTTAACGAATTAATTCCTTATCAGAAGTCTGATTTCAAAGGCATATACAAGGCAATGAAAGGAAGACCGGTTACAATACGCTTCCTGGATCCCCCGCTCCATGAATTCGTGCCCACCGATGAGGATGATATTAAGGATTTGGCTAAGGATATGGGGTTGTCCGTTGAGGAGGTCAAGGCAACCTGCGAATCACTCCATGAGTTCAACCCTATGATGGGACACAGAGGATGCNNTGAGATAGCAAGAATGCAGACCAGGGCAATCATGGAAGCAGCCATCGAGGTTAAGAATGAGAAGGGTTATGATATCGTTCCCGAGATGATGATACCTCTGGTTGGCGAGAAGAAGGAATTAAAGTATGTCAAGGATGTAGTTGTGGAAACGGCAGAACAGGTAAAGAAGGAACTTGGTTCCGATATCAGCTACATGGTAGGCACTATGATTGAGATACCTCGTGCTGCTCTGCTGGCTGATGAAATTGCAGAAGAAGCCGAGTTCTTCTCCTTCGGC
>DCTS01000021.1 GCA_002329645.1 Lachnoclostridium sp. UBA1434
GGCGTCTTCACCTCAACGGAGGCAGGCGTTATATGCGTCTTTTATGCGCTTATTGTGGGAGTCATAACAAGGCAGCTTTCATTAAAGCTTATATGGTCAAGCCTTAAGGAAGTGGCTATACTTTCAGCCCTGCCTCTGTTGATATGTGCAATCGGATTCCCTATGGGATGGATTTTGGCCTTTGAAGGAATGCCTGCAGCGATCAGTACATTTATAACAAGCATCACGACAAGTCCAATCATAATCCTTACAATTGTAGCAATAATAGTTCTTTTCCTGGGCTGCTTTGTAGACAACATCGTCATTATAACAATAATGGTTCCTATACTGCTCCCCGTTGCAACAGCCGTAGGTATCAATCCCATACAGTTTTCAATAGTAGTGGTTGTAGCGGCTGCCATCGGGCTTATTACGCCGCCGGTTGGAGGAGTGCTGTTCGTTTGTTCGAGTGTGGTTAAGAAACCGCTGAAGACGGTAATTGCAGGAACAGTGCCTTTCCTGATAGGAGAGTTGATTGTACTTGCACTGCTGATTATTATTCCGGAGCTCTCGACATTATTGCCAAGGCTTCTGTTATAGGAACATGAAGCCGATGCAGGTTATAAATAACAGTTTATATAACAGTTATATTACTGTTTTTAAACAGTCATGGATACCGGCTGCACCTTATCCCTGAGATTAAGGCAGCAGTGATATCAGAATACCTTGCCGGATATGTTCAGGTTCAAGCTTGATGACGGCAGCAGGAACGGTCTGATTCAGGAAGTAATTCTAAAGGGCAGGCAATGCACCTTTAACTGGAGACAGGTTCGAAAGCTGCAGGAAGAAGACTATTTCTTTGAAAATGTCTGGAGAATATACAGGGAGAATAAATCTGTTTACTAAATGTTAAAGCGAATAAAGAAATATATGAATAAATAAAACCTGCAGGACGGATATCCCTCCTTGCGTTATACAATTATGTTATCAGCTGTATGACGCAAGAGGAGCATATTTCATCGCATCCGGCAGGTTTTATTAATTGCTTATATATAGGAAGCAGTGAGTGTCAGCTTCTGAACATCCTAAGCAAACGCAGGTAATGGTTTGCTTCACGAAGGACATGATCCCCAAGAAGAGGGATTATGATGGATCTTACCTTACAGTCAAGGATGCCCTGGGTGCCCTGCTCCTTGAAGTTACGCAAATCCCGGGTAGCCATCAGGCTTTCCTCGGTAACCTTTGAACACGGTGCGGTAGTATCAATTGCTGCTTTAGCGGCCTCCGTCAATTGGTCGAATTCTATGCCGAACATATTGGCCTGATTTATCAGTTCCTCCTCTGTCGGATCAAGCAATCCTCTGATAAACTTTGCATGCTCCGCCATCTGCCTGTTCCAGAAGAACTCCAGATCCAAGGATTCTCTTTCATAATTGATGATGTCTCCGCTTTGAAGTCGTTTCAGCATCTCGAGGTATAGTCTGGCTTCGCGTATAATATGTTCAATCAGCAGCGGATAATTGAATGTGAACATTTTGCAGTTTAGAACCTCGCGGAGTATATTGGATTTGAACTTTATAAGTGCAGCAGTTGCATTAATTGCGCTGCGGTTAAGTGTTGATACTCGCTGCTTAAGCCGGAAATTATCTTTGATTTTACCTCCGCTCCTAAGCTCTTCTTCAGCCTTTGTAAGCTGAGTCGGTATCTGAACACCCGTAAAAAATGAAGTTGCCTTTTCAGCATCCAGGGTAAAGGGTGTTACTACTTCACCGGATTTTAAAACATCCGGACTAACAACATCGTCAGACAGCTTGATTGCTTCTTCCAGTATCCTGTCAAACTCCTTGCGGAAAGCATCGGCCTGCTTGGTAAAGCCGGAGTCCCTTGGAGTAAATCCAAGCTGGAGGAATAGAGAGTGTTCCTTCATTATTCTTGCAAAAAACAGATGCAAGCCCAGTGATTGTTTAATATATTCATTTTTTGAGTACATGGTATTTACACCTCTAAATAGGCTATACGATATCATTATATGAAAATATACCGAAACTGTTATTGATTAACGTGATTTACTCCATGACGCTTACGGATTCAACTTGTCGAATACGGCCTGTGTATTTGTTGATTTGCGGAATTCAGCCTGTACATTTTTATTGACAAGACATGACAGCAATGTCATAATGTTCCATATTAACAGTCTGAGGGATAATTATTACAGCTGTTAATGAGGGCTATCAGTGTTAAGGAGGATGTATATGGGTGCTGCAGAGAAGCTTTATGGCAACGGCTATGAGGATATTCTAATTAATGAAATGCAGGCAGAGGATTACTGCGAAATGTATAAGCTTTGGGTAAACACACCGGGCATGGGCTTAAGCGATGCCGACTCTTATGAGAATATACAAAGATTCCTGTTAAGAAATGAGGGACTTAGCTTCGTCTGCAGGCATGAGGGCAGGATAATCGGTACAATATTATGCGGTCATGACGGCCGCAGAGGATACCTGTACCATGTCGCAGTAGAAGAACAATTTCGGGGGCAGGGCATCGGTAAGAGGCTTGTTGAAACAAGTCTCCGGAGGCTTAAGGAGGAAGGCTGCACCAAATGCCATCTGTTTGTAAAAAGCAATAATATAACAGGCAATGCCTTCTGGAGTAAAATCGGCTGGCAAAAACGAGACGACATATATGTGTATTCGGATGAAGTATAATATGTATATTCGGAAGAAGTATAGTATGTTTATTCGGAAGAAATATAATATGTATATTCGTAAGATATTCTCGATAAGGAGCTGATGCTGAAATATCCCTCATATATAATTAGTCCCGTATATTACCTTGGTGAGCCGCTAACCATTGAATTTGACAATTATGCAAGAGATTACGAGGATACGTATAATCTATACTATGATAGTGAGATGGAAGCTTATCTGATGCTATATCTCGACCCATGCCAGGATTTTGCAGACTTTCCATACAGCTATTTTGGTACAGGTACCTTCAAGAATTTGGTAGAATTATTGGGAGGAACCTATACATGTGATAATTGGGAAGCCGTATGGAATATAGGTGACAGCGAGTGGAAGGCTGTACTGCATACAAAGAAGGCGAATGGCAATAATTATTCATATGACAGTCTGGAAGTAAGGCGCAACGGAGTTTTGCTTGAATTATCGGAGGGCAGCAGTATAGAGGGAAATGGAACAGTATCCGGCAGAAAATATACAACTAAGGATTTGGAGCAAATGCTGGATATAACATTTGAGATAGACCAGATTAATTCGGCGGCTCATATAATAAGGAATGATTAGTCTTATATATTGTAAATAGTATAATAATTTCTGCACATTAGCAACCCGCATGCTGTTATATTATGGTAAAGTTCCTCTATGGATTAATAAAAGGAGGGCTTTGCATGAGATTTAAAAGATGCATTTCTTTGTTAATGTGCTTTTTTATATCACTGTGTATTATTAGCTGTGGAAAAAACGAGGATGATACAAACACAGGCAATGATAAGAGCTTGAACGACCAAACATCGGGTGAACTTGGAGATAAGGACAACGCAACCGAAGCAGATTGTACGGATAACGCAGCTGCAGCAGATGATATGGCTGATGCAGCTGAAGCTAATGATAAAGACAGCACATTTGATGCAGATGACCATGATAATTCAGATGTAAAAGATACGGACAGCGCATCGGTAGAAGATGCTTCTCCATGGACTTTAGTGTCGGAATCCACTGTAACCACCAGGGTTAGCTATGCAGCATTTCTTAATGACAAGGTTGGATTGACGGTTGGTTATGCAGGAGCCACAAGCTTTACCGAGGATGGCGGCACCACCTGGTCGGTGAGTGATAATGTTTCGGCATGCCGCTATGGCCTGGATTATTATGATGAATCCTATATAGTCAGCGGCGGTAATACCGGTGTTAACCTGCTGTCTACAGACAAAGGCAATACCTGGACTCCTCTGGCGGATTTCCCGCTGAAAATGCATGATGTTTACAATAAATTCGTATCCGTAGTGGATAAGGACAATATTTATCTTGCCTCCATGATTTCATTTGCGGTATCAAATGACGGCGGTGCATCATGGAATGAGCTTAAATTGCCTGAAGGATGTAAAAAAATTGCAGCCATGTCTTTCCTGACATCTGAGATGGGATTCATATTAGGTCCGGATGGAACGCTGTACAAAACTACGGATGCATGCAACACCTGGACATCGTCTAAAATAGATCTGGAAGGGGAGGACATCCCTGAATCCAAAATGCCATGGGCGGCAATCAGGTTCCAGGATGAGAATAACGGAATGATTGTATATATAGGCAAGACAAGGAAGCTTTACGGTATTTTGACGGAGGATGGCGGCAGCACATGGAAGCCCGTTACGATGCCTGATATATTGGTAATGGCTCCGTTTATATCGAGAGATGGCAAGTATCTGACCCTTTCGTCTTCTTTAAAGACAATATTACTTTATAAGCTCGAAGTCAAATAAATAAGATGAAGAGGGGGGCCGAACATGCCGGCCCTCCTTTTTTGATTAATCGATTGCAGGTATAAATTCGGCGTAAATCTTAAGTTATCGGTAAGCATTTGCGTCAATTCTATTTGTATAGCCATGTATGCAGCCTTCGATATTCCATGGGTGAAAGGCCGGTTATTTTTTTAAAGGAACGGACAAAATGAGAGATGTTGGCAAAGCCCACACGATACATGATCTCCGAAACCTGCAAGGCAGTGTCCTTCAGCATGGACATGGCCAAATGTATCCTAAGATTCAGAAGATAATTCATTACGGTGTAACCTGTGGCTTTCTTAAAGTCTTCATTCAAGGATGTACGGTTAATGTTGAACTTATATGTCAAGTCAGTAAGCTGAAGCTTTTTATCGTAGTTACTCAATAAATACGTGATAATCTCATTGATGCTGTTGTCTTTCTCAGTGATAAGGATTGCTTCATTAGACATCGGTTCCACATAGATGCGGTCAATCACCAATAATAGCTCGAGAAGCAGCGACCTGGTACGGCATGGCCAGTACCAGTCCCGCTGATTCTTAAGCTCCTTTTTCATCTGGCGAAGCAGAGTATCTATCCGAAGCGAAATACCCGAGCTTATACTAATGATTCCACTGTAATTATCCGAGCGCTTAATAAATGCATTCATCCATGCAACTTCATACAGCTCCCCTGCAATGCTCATCGGCGGCTGAGTATGTCTTATTGATTTATAACTATAAGCAGGATTAAGAAATTCAGGATGAAAAACCAGTTCAATTATTTCAGTATTCTGAGGTGACTGAATTTCTATGGTCTCCGTTTCGTTTATGCAGCAGAGGGCAGGAGCGATAAATGTCGATAGGCCGGCCGGTGTATCGATTAATCCTGAACCCTTCGATATATAAATAAGCCGGAATCTGCTATCGATTGATTTATCACAATGCCTGACTTCTCTGACTTTTACCGGAACCTCTATACCTGTATAATAGTTTATTCCCATTGTGGAATGCCTCATAGCGTACTACCTCACCCATCATATGAAATTGCATGTGCTGTATGCAGAGACCATATGGTTTATTTTAACAGATTATAACATAAGAGCCGCTAAAATGCATCCACAAAGTATTTTTTTGTAAGCCCAAACCTAAAGGAACCTTTTAAGCTGCCGGACATTGTCTTCTTCAAGCCTTAAAAGCCTTTCCATAAGGTTAACAATATGAGGCTCCGCATCCTTATATTTTTTCAGATTTTTTACTGCGTTGATTATGCCCATATTGCTTCCTATAATAAGCATCTCGGAAATATGTGAGGGCGATTTATCCGTCATAGTTTGCATGTTGATCATAAGGTAGGTTTTTATTTTGTCAAATGCACCAATTCCCTTCTCATCATATCCTGCATCATTGAGAGCCTTCGCGGCGGCATTGTGAATTTCCCTGTATTCGCCATACTGAGCCTCAAGATGCTTTCTGAAGTCCTCATCTTCAGTAATGTCAATTAATTGCTGTATTGTGTGTACGCCCATCTGGGAGTTTTGATAGATGTAGTTCAGCATTTCTGCATTTTGGTTCATGTAATCACGCTCCTTCTGCATAGTGTGTCCATATATTAATAAAAACCATACATGATTATTATATAAATGACAGCGGAATATTTTCAGGATGTCCGGATACGCCTCATTATATAAGCAGCATATAAAATGAGCATATAAAATGAGCTTAGAAAATGAGCTTATAAACAGAATTACATAATGCTGACTTGAAAAAATTACAAGGCACGAAAATTATATGGATGTATTTTAGCATTTGTAGTATGCTTATACCGGACAGGATGTATTTCATCGTTTGAAGTATTTTTGAATCAGATATATATATTTAGGGATGAGAGAAACAGCGGGCATACAGGAGGTTGAGAATATGAAGGTTATAGTTATCGGAGGCTGCGGCCATATAGGTTCTTATCTTGTTCCGAAATTAGTTGATGCAGGTTATAAAACCACTGTAATCAGCAGGGGATTAAGCAAGCCGTATTTTGAAGATCCGGCATGGGAGAAGGTAAACAAGGTTATTCTGGACAGAAGCAGTGATGATGCATTTGCTAATAAGATTGCTGCAATGAATGCCGATATTGTTGTAGATTTGATTAATTTTTCATTGGATGAAACTGTGAAAATGGTTGACGCCCTTAAGGAAACACGGCTGTCCCATTATCTGTTCTGCTCCACAATATGGACCCATGGACATGCCGAATTCCTGCCTGCCTCCGATGAACGGGCAGGGGAGCCGATTGATCAGTACGGGACATCAAAGTATGAATGTGACATGTATCTTAAGGAGCAGTACCGAATGAGCGGTTTCCCGTGCACATTGATTAAGCCGGGGCATATATCGGGACCGGGATGGATAATAATTAATCCCTTTGGCAATACGGATGTCAAGGTATTCCAGGATATTGCAAACGGGAAGGAGATATGTCTGCCCAACTTCGGTATGGAGACCCTGCATCATATTCATGCTAACGATGTGGCCCAGCTGTTTATGGATGCGATAACCCACAGGAACCGGGCCTTAGGTGAAAGCTTCTACGCTGTTGCCAATGATGCAATGACCTTATACGGCTATGCGAAAGCAATGTACCGCTTTTTTGGCAGAGAGCCGCAGATTAAGTTCTTATCCTGGGAGAAATGGTGCGAATATATGAAGGATGAGGAGCAAATCACAATGACCTATAACCATATAGCAAGAAGCGGATACTTCAGCAATGAAAGGGCAAAAATCATGTTGAATTACCGGCCGCGGTATTCGGCTCTGGATACTGTCATAGAAAGTGTTAAAGGCTATATTGACAGAAGAATTATTAATATATAAGAAACGTATTGCACTTGCATTTAACAGGGCTGCATCAGGACGGATATAAACATCCGAGCTAATGCAGCCCTGTTACAGTATATATTAAAAAAGGAAAGGAAATGATGATTATCTGAACGCAATCCGGGCGAAGTTAAAGAACCCCAGGAACCATACATTAAAGGCATGACCTCCGGGAACCTCTTGCCAGATAAAGTTTTTATCATCTGAAAGCTTATCGGTCAGGGCAGTAAGATTATCGACGGCAGCGGAAGCGCTTGCTAATGCTATAGTGTCATCTGTACCGCAAATATTATAGAAGTAGCGAATATCATAATCAGGGAACGCCTTAAGCTTTTCAGCAATCATTGACGAGGTATTGGTAGTCGGGCATGCTGAAAATGCACCAAAATAGCTCATGATATCAAGACATTCACACATTCCTATATTTATTGTCTGCATACCGCCCATGGAGAGGCCGGCCATAGCGCGATGCCTGCGGGTTTCTGTCAGGTCATAACCGCCTTCATTATAGCTTGCATAGGTAGAGTAATTACTTTCTATATATGGAATTAGGTCATTACGCAGTTCCTGTCCAAAGATATAGAAGGAATTAAAGTCTGAAGAGGAATTGGCAAATTCCGCACCGGAACGTCCGTTAGGAGTTACTATTATAAAGGGCTCGATCACACCGTTATAAATCAGATTATCCATCATGATTTTCACCTGCGAGGAATCGTTGTTCATTCCCCACTCATTTTCAGTGCCGCCTATGCCATGCATAAGATACAGTACATTATATTGCTTGCTTGAATCATAATTATATGGAAGGTATACATATGCAGGCTTTGTTATTTCATGACCATCCCCAAAATAATCCTTGGTCTTATATTCTATCTTTTCAATAGTGCCGCAATTATCTTCTCTTTTAGCAAGATATTCGGCAGGAATAGTATCCACAACCGTAACCTCAGGAAAATCATTCATATCACTATTCTCCTTGTCTGATGAACTGTCTGAAGTATCCTGTGCAGCTTCTGAATTGTCTGCAGCCTTGTCATCTGCCGCAGATGCATCATCTGAGGCCTTCTCATCTGTTGAAGGTGTATTATCCGTGGCTTTATCATCTGTTGCAGATGAATTGTCTGAGGACTTATCATCTGCCGCTGAAATATCCGGGGATTGCTCATCCGCTTCCTCTGTATTGGCCGAGGACTCTTCGTTTGCTGCCAATGAATTATCTGAAGCAGTGTCTGCTGATTTATTACCTGAACAGGAGACAAGCAACAGAACTATAACAGTTAGAAGCGAAATTAATAACTTTTTCATATCAATAAAACCTCCCTTTAACAATATACTCATGCTCAAGATTAGATTGGACCCGGTTGAGAAGAGTGATCAGCAGCTTTTTCTCATCATCATTAAAGCCCTGAAAACAGATTTTCTCCATATCATCTACAATTCGGTTTATTTGAATTGCAAGGTCACGCCCTTTTTCAGTCAGGTATATGGCATAAGCTCTTTTATTACCCGAGACATATTCGGTTTTTTTATAAATCAGACCTTTTTTATCCATATTTGCAAGGAGGGAGGTCATAGTAGCAGGTTCCACATGACACCTTTTTGCTAAATCCTTCTGAAGATAACCTTCTTGCTGATACAGTATGGACAGTATTTTAGGTTGTCCGGTAGTCAGATTCAGCTTCTGGAATTCATTGAAGCTGCATTTTTTATGTATCGAATAGCTGCTGATCAAAGCTGTGTGAAATCGTTTATTCTCGTTAAGCATTGAGTTAAGCCACCTCCGTATACAATGCATAGTCATGATTGTAAATAAAAACTGCTTGCCATATTTTACCTGTATAGTTACTAATTAGAAATCTAATTAAAATATAAAATAGATGCCATATGTTGTCAAGCTAA
>DCTS01000093.1:0-12009 GCA_002329645.1 Lachnoclostridium sp. UBA1434
CGGCTCTCCAGCCGGAAATTACAATATTCAAGAAATATCATATATGAAGGGCTGACATAACTATATATTTAAGCCTTAAGTAGTAAAAAAGAAAGGTAAGTATGATTATTGCTTCTATATTAATCATATAAGGTAGTTAGTATGAATGATAATGAATATCAGTCCGCATTTAGTTTGATTGCATTGGCAGGAGATTCAAAATCGGATTCTATGCGCGCAATAAATCAGGCAAAACAGGGACATTTTAAAGAATCAGAGGAGTTATTAAAGAGTGCAGAAGAAAAGCTGAATCAAGCACATATTGCTCAGTATGAACTGATACAAAAAGAAGCCAACGGAGAAAAGGTTCCGGTGAATATTGTACTCATTCATGCGCAGGACCATGTAACAATGGCATTAATTATGAAGGATATGGCGGCAGAATTCATAAATATGTATAAAAAGCTGCTTGAAAAAGATGATAAATAAGGGAAAGGAGAAAGAAGCATGGAAAAACTTAAAATCACTTTAGTATGTGCTGCAGGTATGTCAACAAGTCTCTTATGCAAGAAGATAATTGATGCAGCAAAGAAAAAAGGTTTTAACGAGATTGAATGTAATGCTTATCCGTCTTCTGAATTAAAAAAATGTGCACAAGGTAGTGATGTAATCCTGCTGGGACCACAGATTTCTTATGAAGAAAAAAAGGTAAAAGAACAGTTTCCGGATATTCCTGTAATTGTAATTCCTATGAAAGATTATGGATTGATGAACGGAGAAAAAATATTCAATGATCTGGCCGCTCAGTTCGGTTGGTAAGAGGAGGAAAAAAGATGGAAAAGTATAAGAAATCTAATATAATTCAAGAAAAGTTATTACCGTTAGCCGGTAAGATGCAGAGTAATAAATACGTAAGTTCTATTACTCAAGGTATGACAGGAACCATGGCGGTACTATTATCAGGCGCTATTTTACAGCTAATTTGCAATCTTCCGATTACACCATGGGTAAATTTGTTGAAAAGCTGTGGTTTATATGATTTGCTTTCTACAGCAGTCAGTATTTGCAATCTGATTGCAATCTTTATTGTATTTTCTATAGGTAAAGAATTGGGTGAGAAAAAAGGTGTAAATCCTATTCATTCAGGAATAATTAGTCTGCTATGTTTTTTATTGATTACACCTCTGACAGTTGCAGAAAATGGAAATACAATGATAAATACCAGCTATCTGGGCGCTCAGGGGGTAATTACGGCAATGATAGTAGCTTTGGTTGCCCCATCAATCTTTGCATTTATTATTAATAAACATCTGATTATTAAGCTTCCTGAAGCAGTTCCATCGTTCGTATCAAAAAGTTTTGAAATCATACCGCCGGCACTGATTACTATTGTTCCATTTATTGCTTTAAGAGGCATCTTTGGATTGACCCCTTTTGGTAGCTTTACTGATTTTATATATGCAATAATTCAGAAACCTCTTACATTCGTAGGAAATTCCTTGACAGGTCATATTATTTTATTACTTGTATGCACTGTTTTTTGGTGGTTAGGTGTTCATGGTACTATGGTAATCTTACCGATAGTCATGACAATTAGCTATGCACCATTAGTTGCAAATATAGAAGCTGTTAGTGCAGGACAAGCACCACCATATCTGTTAAGTTTCATGACTTTGTTTGCAGTTGTACAGTTTATTGGTGGACCCGGTTGCTTATTTGGGTTATATGTAGATATGGCATTCTTCTCCAAGAGTGAGCGATACAAGGCGCAAGGCAAGATATCATTGATACCTGGTATATTCAACATCATAGAACATACTGTATATGGTTTGCCTGTAGTATTGAATCCAATTTTGCTTATTCCGTTTATTGGTCTGCCGATAATTGTATATATACTTTTCTATGTATGCTTGAAAATAGGTTTATTCACTACGCCGATTGTTAGTTTAGGTGTAATGGTTTTGCCTGGCCCGATTGCCGGATTTTTACTGGGTGGTGGCATCGGACTTGGTATTTTCATGATTCTCATGTGCGTATTAAGTGCTGTTATATATCTTCCGTTCTTTAAAGCGATGGATAAGCAGGCTTTAGAAGATGAAAAGAATGAAACCGCTTAGATACTGAAAGAAGAATAAAGAAAGAAGGAGAAATATATATACTATGGGTCTCAAAGAAGATTTTTTGTGGGGTGGTGATATTTCTGCTGCACAATGCGAAGGTGCATGGAATGAAGACGGAAGAGGTCCGACAGAGACGGATTATATGACACTTGGCGGAGCTAAGAAACTAAGAGAGATTACATATAATAAAGACGGTGTTTATGGTAAAATGCCCGTAATGGTTACCGGAAAGCTTCCGAAAGGTGCAAGATATGCGCTAATAGATGGAGAAAGTTACCCAAATCATAAGGCAGTCGATTTCTACCATCATTATAAAGAGGATATCGGTTATTGCGCAGAAATGGGATTTAAGGCATTGAATCTAACTATCTCTTGGGCAAGAATTTATCCACGGGGTTATAAAAATGGTGTTAATCAGAAGGGCGTTGATTTTTATCGCAATGTTCTTATTGAATGCAGAAAGCACAATATTGAGCCGATAGTTACTTTATATAAGTATGATATGCCGGTCTACTACATAGAAGAGATGGGAGGCTGGGCTAACAGGCAGCTTATAGATGAATTTCTGGAATTTGCTAAATTATGCTTTACTGAGTATAAAGATTTGGTGAAATATTGGATTACTTTTAATGAAATCAATATTGAGATAATGGTTGCCAAAATGAGGCCAAGCATTACTGCTGAGGAAGAACAGGAAATTTACCTAAGGACACACCATCAGTTAATAGCAAGTGCAAAGGCTGTAATTCTTGCACATAAGATTAATCCTGATTGTTTGGTAGGTTCTATGAATGCCGGAATTTTTACTTATCCGATGACACCGGATCCAAAGGATGTTTATGAAAATCAAAAGAATAAACAGGATCTTTTCTTTTACACTTCAGATATACAGGCAAGAGGAGCTTATCCGGACTTTGCTAAAAGAATATGGGAAGAAAACAAAATTAATTTTAGTCTATCGGAAGAAGATAAAACAACATTAATGAAAGGAAAAGTAGATTATTTTGCATTTTCCTACTATTGCACAAATGTTATCACCGCTCAAAAAAATGAAGATGCTACTGCCTTAGGTAATTTTAGCGGAGGTAAGAAAAATCCGTATCTCAAAGCTTCTAGCTGGGGTTGGCAGATAGACCCGATTGGGCTTCGAACAGCCTTGCATGAATTAAATGACCGCTATCAGATACCTCTTTTAATTGTAGAGAACGGACTTGGTGCATATGATACATTAGAAAATGACGGCATGATTCATGATCTATATCGTATTGAATATTTATCGGCTCACATTAAGGAAATTATAAAGGCTGTTAATGAAGGTGTAAACGTGTTTGGATATACTATGTGGAGCTTTATTGATCTTTGTGCGGCTTCAACCGGTGAAGTATCCAAGAGATATGGTTTCATCTATGTAGATATAGATGACGAAGGGAGTGGAACTTTTAGGCGATACAAGAAGGACAGTTTTTATTGGTACAAGAAGGTTATAGCCAGTAACGGAAAAGTCTTGGAATAAGATCGATATAAAAAGAGGCTGGCCAAAGAGTCAGCCTCTTGATATTAAGGAAACGAACAAGAAGTAATTAATTAAATTCTTATATTTGCTGTATTGGGGATATAGATAATTAATTTATATGGACAGATTGTATAATAAATGGAAAGGAATTTTAAAGTGAGGATATGAATAGGGAGAAATTATTATGTCCTTCTATGATGTGTGCGAATTTTGGAAATCTTAAGGGTGAAATAGAACAGCTTGAAGCAGCAGGTTTTGACATTTTTCATATGGATGTTATGGATGGAAATTTTGTACCAAACTTTGGAATGGGTTTGCAGGATATTGAATATATCTGTAGGAAGGCAACAAAGCCCTGCGACATACATCTAATGATTCAAAAACCTTATGATTATATAGATAAGTTTACAAATATGGGATGCAAGATTATTTACATACATCCGGAAGCAGATATACATGTATGCAGAACGTTGCAAAAGATTAGAGATACAGGAGCGAAGGCAGGGATAGCAATTAATCCCGGAACATCATTTGAAACTGTTGAAAATATGTTATATCTTTGTGATTATGTTTTGATTATGAGTGTTAATCCCGGATTTGCGGGACAAAAATATTTAGATTTTATTACAAAAAAAACTATTCGATTTGTGGATGAAGCCGAAAAATACGGCGGTTATAAAGTAATGATTGATGGAGGATGTTCGCCAAATAAGATAGCAGAATTATCAAAAATTGGAGTATCTGGTTTCATATTAGGAACCAGTGCATTATTCGGAAAAGGAAGACCTTATAATGAAATAATTAAAGAATTAAGGTCATTATAAAATATAAAAAAAAAGAAAGGACAGAACAATAATGAAACTTGGGATTGGAAATGATCATATAGCAGTAGAGTACAAAAACCAAATTGTTAAATATATAAAAGAAAAATATGGTTATGATGTAGTGAATTATGGCACCGATTCCACAGAAAGATTTGACTATCCTATAGCTGGAGAGAAAGTTGCAAATGCTGTAGTGAATGGAGAAGTAGACAGAGGAATAGTAATTTGCGGAACCGGTGTAGGAATTTCCATTGCAGCTAATAAAGTGAACGGAATACGTTGTGTAGCCTGTTCAGAACCATATTCAGCTTTGTTATCGAGACAACATAATGATACCAACATGCTGGCTTTTGGTTCACGGGTTGTGGGAATTGAGCTCGCTAAAATGATTGTAGATGTATGGCTCACCGGTAAATTTGAGGGTGGAAGGCACAAAGTCCGAGTTGATATGATTCATGATATTGAGGAGCGACAGAAATAAAGTGAATACATTTGTGACAAGGGGACGGAGTTGTTGACACACATGGTTCTTGTGTGTCAACAACTCCGTCCCCTTGTCACACCCGTCCCCATGTCACACGTCCCCCTGTCACATCACACTTCAATCATCAGTTATGCAGTCGTCGGTCTGGGAAATCGAACATAAATTGTAAGTATAAATTTTACCCAATTTACTATGGTCGTAAAGGAAAATGCGTTTTTTGCTTTGTTCAAACATGATCTTGCGAATATAGGTTTCTTCAGGGGAGGAGTCGGTAATCTGGCCATTCTCGGATACCCCGCGGCTGGAAAAGAAGAACAGGTCGGCATTAAAATGGTGTACAAATTCAACAGCATAATCACCTACATAAGCCGAGGAGTTATGCAGCATCAGACCACCGGTGCAGTAAATTCTGTGGTTAAGAGTACTAAGCTCCTGGGCAGTTTTTAAGCCATTGGTAATAATGGTCAGAGAATTGAAGGCTTCAAAATATTTAACCAGGTACATGGCAGTAGAGGAAGCGTCTAAAAAAATTACCTGGCCATCCTGAATATATTTTGTGACAGGGGGACGGAGTTGTTGACACACATGGTTCTTGTGTGTCAACAACTCCGTCCCCCTGTCACATCCGTCCCCTTGTCACATTTACTATTCGTGCTTATTTATCCCTGGCTGCAAAAGTACTTTATTCATGGCGTAACATTGGGAGCTGTTAAAGAATAAGGAATTTACAGATGTAAAAGTCTGTTGATTCATATATTATAAAGTGAAGGAGAGAGGTAAATAATGAAAAGAAGGATTTTGTCAGTTTTACTAGTCTTTACTATGGTTCTGGCATTGACAGCATGTGGAAACAAGAATGATGACAAAAACGCCTCAGATGAGAAGACAAACAAGACGGAAAACAAGACGACTACAGATTCATCGAAAACAGATGACAGTAAAAAGTCTGCTGAGGAAGAAAGTGAACTGGTAAATGGAAAGTTCACAAAAACGCGTCAAATCACTGTTGAGGTTTATGACAGAGGAAATGATGGCGGTTCAGACCCGGAAAACAACATGTATACCGAATATATTAAGAAGGGTATGCTGGAAGAGCACAATGTAGAAGTAACCTTTAAGAAGGTTCCAAGATGGACAGAGACAGATGATATCAACAACCTTCTTGCAGCCGGTCAGGCCCCGGATATTTGTGTAACATATAGTTATCCGACAATTTTGACATATGCGCAGATGGGCGGTATTATTGATTTAAGCAGCTATGTAGATGATTATAAGGATTTGCTTCCTAATCTGTGGAATTGGCTTGGTGAGCAGAATATTTATTGGGATAAGGATCCCAAGACCGGAACACTGTGGGCTATTGAAGGAAAAAGAGCTGAGCAGCAGAGGATTGTAACCTTTGTTCGTCAGGATTGGCTTGATAAGCTTAATCTGAAAGCTCCTACAACCAGACAGGAGTTTGAAGATATGCTGTATGCATTTAAAAATAATGCAGAGCTTCTTCTTGGCGCAGATGCAGACAAGATGGTACCTTTCTCTGTAAGCTATGATGTAGGTTGGAGAGCAGCAAACATTATTTATTCCTTCATAGATCCTGATATTTCTGATAAAGAATACTACATTAACGGATTTGATGACAGATTGGCAACACAAAATGGTACCAAAGAAGCAATAAGACTCTTGAATAAATGGTACCATGAAGGCTTAATGTGGGATGATTTTGCTTTGTATGGAAGCGGAGATAACACAGAGACTGATATGATGAAGGCAGGATATGTTGGTGCTATTATGCATAACTGGGATATTCCTTTCCAGAACGGTGAAGATAGCATTAACAATAACCTTAAGAGAAATGTCGGAGAGAATGCAAAGTTTGTAGCAGTTGACTGCTTCGAAAATTCAGCAGGCAAGCGTGCTAAATTACTCTATAGTGCTGCCGGTGACAGAAAGATCTTCTTCCCTACAACTAATGATGAGCCTTTAGCATCTCTGCTGTATCTTGATTTTATCAGTAAACCTGAAACTATTAAGTATCTGCAGGCAGGCGAAAAGGGCGTTACTCATAATGTACTGGATAGCGGTGCAATTGAGATTATAGCAGCTACCGGAGATGCAATTCAGAACTCAGGTAAGAATATCGACTATACTATTACCTGCAATGGTATACATTTCGGAGATCCGGAATTGGCACAATTATCCCTGGCATACGGTTATGCAGGCGGTGAGCCGGATGATGTATTAGGGGCATATAATGCTGCAATCAATGAAGGGGTTTCTCCTAAGAATGTTAATGTGGGTGAGATAGCAGCAGAAGCAGGTGTAGGTGATACCTTATCTTCCAAGAGAGATCAGCTTTATGATAATGCAGTAGTTGCTGCAGAAGCTAACTTCGACTCTGTATGGGACAGCTATATGGCAGACTATCTGTCAGCAGGCGGTCAGGCAATTATGGATGAGCGTGCAGCAAAATGGCAGGAATTCTTCGGTGATTCCGACATGCTTCCGTAGTATTGCAAACCGAGTTTGATTGTTATAATAATTTTCTTAATTAACTATTAAAAGATAGCAGGGCATGCCCTGCTATCTTTTTACTGAGCAATGTCTTTGATGCCCTGCTAACTTTTTGTAGGGCATGCCCTGCTATCTTTATATTATATCCCTATTCTCTGAATTGACTCGGGGAACAGCCGCACAACTTTTTAAAATATCTTGAAAAATGATAAATATCGGAAAACCCGGAAACTTGAGCAATCTGATTAATAGTCAGCGCTTCATTGGTCAGGAGATACTTTGCTTTATCTATACGGGCATTCAACAGCTCCGCCTTGGGGGTCGTGTTAAAGAATAGTTTATAGTATGAATAGAACTGGCTCTTTTCAAGGTTCACCATCTTACACATCCGATCTATTGTCCATTCTTCCTGGCAGTACATAAGCATCTGCAGACGCAAGGCCTGGAATACCGAATACAGGGAGGAACCGGTGTACTCCTTGCATCTGCTTTTCAGATAATCCCTGTCAATATCAACCATTAACTGCAGAATAAGCCCATGAATCATTTCCTGATGATGCAGAGGCTTAATAACGTATTCCCTGTGAATCTTCTTAATATACCAATTAATATTATCAGTATTTTCCGGATAGAATATCTTGTTCAGCGGAAAGGAGAATCCCTTCATATCATGTTCCCCGGCAAAGAAATGCACATAGCTGTTGTAGAATTCTTTTACTGCCTGATATTTCTGCAGAACTCCGGGGGCATATAATATGCATGCACCGGGTTTCGTCTGAATTTTCTCACCGTTAATATAAAAGTTCATTGGGGACAGCAACAATAAGAACAGGTAGCTGGCACTTCCGTTTGGCCTGTAAATAATATCATAATCAGGGTTATGGATATTGTAACCGCAATAGTCAATGATAAACATATTGGTACACCCCCTGCCGTTAAATTGCATAATCGGAAAATGAATAAAAACATGCCACAGGTAATATTTGCCGGTTCGGAAGAAAAGACAAAAATAGCGGACTATAATTCATTTTGCCGAAATTTAACTATGCTATAATTATTATAAATCAAGCTATAGAAAGGAGCAAATATAAAATGAAAAAAGCAAAAGTATTTATAGACAAAAATTTTATTGTCGGAGAAGTTGACAAACGTATATATGGTTCCTTTATTGAACATCTGGGTCGTGCAGTATATGAGGGCATCTACCAGCCTGACAGTCCCTTTGCGGATGAGCAGGGCTTTCGTAAGGATGTACTTGAATTAGTCCGTAATCTTAATGTTCCTGTAGTACGATACCCCGGCGGTAATTTTGTATCGGGATATCATTGGGAAGACGGTGTAGGGCCAAAGTCTGAGCGGCCTGCCAGACTCGAACTGGCATGGGGTGTTATCGAAAGTAATCAGTTTGGTCTAAATGAGTTCATGGATTGGACAAAAAAGGCCAATTCGTCGGCAATGATGGCTATTAACCTGGGAACCCGCGGTATTGATGATGCCAGGAATATAGTTGAGTACTGCAATATTGAAAAGGGCTCCTATTATAGTGATCTGCGCAGAAAACACGGCTATGAAGCACCTCATAATATCAAGCTTTGGTGCCTGGGTAATGAAATGGACGGTCCATGGCAGATAGGACATAAGACTGCGGATGAGTACGGCCGCTTAGCTGAAGAAGCAGGAAGAATCATGCGAATGGTTGATCCTTCAATTGAGATGGTTGTTTGCGGCAGCTCAGGTCATGGCATGCCTACCTATGCAAGCTGGGAGGCCACGATACTGGATCACTGCTATGATCAGGCGGATTACCTGTCTCTTCATCAGTATTATGGCAACCAGGAAAATGACACGCCGAATTTCCTGGCAAGCTCAGTTGAAATGGACTGGTTCATATCCTCCGTTATTTCGATCTGCGACTATGTGAAGGCTAAGAAACGTAGTAAGAAAACTATTAATTTGTCTTTTGACGAATGGAATGTATGGTATCATTCTCAAAATCAGGATAAAAAAATAGAGCGCTGGACTCAGGTACCTCATCAGCTGGAGGATGTATATAATTTTGAAGATGCCCTTCTGGTAGGAAGTATGCTGATAACATTGTTAAGGCATGCCGATAGGGTTAAGATAGCCTGTATTGCACAGCTTGTGAATGTAATAGCGCCCATCATGACATCCGACACAGGTGCATGGAGGCAGACCATATATTATCCGTTTATGCATGCCAGCACCCTCGGCAGGGGGACAGTACTGCACACCATTGTTAATTCCCCTGTTTATGAAAGCAAGTACGGTGATGCGCCCTACCTTGATTCCGTGCTTATTGCAAATGAAGAAGAAGAGACATTGACCATATTTGCTGTAAATAAGGATCTGGAAGAGGAGATGGAGATGACCTGCGATCTGCGACAATTTGCAGGTTATAAGATTGTGGATCATATAGTTTTAACTCATGATGATTTAAAAGCTGAGAACACAGAAGCCAATCCGGATAATGTAAGACCTGGAAGCTGTAATCAGTCAAAGGTTGAGAAGGGTATTCTGGTCTCCGTGCTTGGAAAGCATAGCTGGAATGTAATAAGGTTAAAGAAGTAGATATCCTGTGGGATTTCAATACTTAACGAGAACGAATGAAAAACCATAGATAATTATTCTAAAATAGTATTTCGCATCCGATAACAGTTTGCCGAGGCATAAAAATGAATCGAGAGATAACGAATCCGATTACAAGATTAGACTTTCCGGACCCTGATGTCATCCGTGCGGATGATACCTACTATATGGTCAGCACCACCATGCACTTTATGCCCGGAGGTGAAATATTACGATCCTATGATTTGGTTCATTGGGAATGTGCGGCTTATGTATATGATACTCTGGATTCCACACCGGAGCAGCGGCTGGAGGGAGAAGGCAATATCTACGGCAAAGGAATGTGGGCAGCTTCCCTGCGATATCATAAGGGGACCTTTTATGTTTGCTTTGTTGCCAATGATACTAAAAAAACATATCTGTATACCTCCGAAAGTATAACCGGCCCATGGAGGAAGCAGTATATTGAAGGCTTTTATCATGACTGTTCACTGCTCTTTGACGATGACGACCGGGTGTATATAGCATATGGAAATAAAACTATTTACTTAACCGAATTGGAAGAAGATTTATCAAAACCTAAAAAAGGCGGATTAAACAGGATACTGGTTGTGGATGAGGGACACCCGGGATTAGGCTATGAGGGCTCTCACATATATAAGATTAACGGAAAGTATTATCTGTTTCTAATCCACTCGGCTCGTCATGAGTGGAAGCGAATACAGGCCTGCTTTGTATCCGATTCCCTTGAGGGGGATTTCGTAGGGGGAGATATCCTGAATGATGATATGGGATATTTCAACTCCGGAATAGCCCAGGGAGGAATCGTAGATACCCCGGAGGGCAAATGGTATGGAATACTATTTCAGGACCGGACTGCGGTCGGGCGTATTCCTGTGCTTGTTCCCGTAACCTGGAAGGATGACTTTCCCGTATTCGGCATTAACGGCAAGGCACCTTGTCATATCGATACTAAGAGTACAAGGCCGGGATATCATTATGAACCATTGACAGGCAGTGATGATTTTAAGACACCACTCAAGAATTACTGGCAATGGAATCATGAACCAAACCATGAGTTTTGTTCATTGGATAATAAAAAGGGCTGCTATCGCATACAAACGAATAAGATTTGTACGGACCTTACCCGGGCGGTCAACACCTTAACCCAGCGTACCCTGTACCCGGCCTGTGAAGCTATTGTAACTGTTGACGCAAGCCGCATAAAGGATGGCGATTATGCCGGGATATGTACTTTGCTGGGTTGTTACGGATGGGCAGGTATCACGAAGGAGGAAGGAAAGTACTATCTAAGTATGCAGGCAAAGGAAGCGTCAGACCATTCCTTCACCGGCATAAGTAAGGATACAAAGGGAAAAGAATTTGCCAGGGTTCCCGTAAACGGTTCGATTGTTACTTTAAAAGCAGCTGTCGATTATACTAATCAGGCAGATATAGCCGATTTTTATTACAGGAAGGATAGTGAATGGATAAGAATAGGCATTCGTCATAAGCTGGTATATAAAATGGATCATTTTGCAGGATGCCGCTTCGGTCTGTTTTACTATGCAACTAAAGAAACCGGCGGGACAGCAGAATTCTATAATTTTGTGTATAATGATACAATAAGTAATGAACGGTGAGTAGTAATACAGAAAAATATACGATATTCAAAGGAGCAGGGATATGTTAAGAGTAGTAAAAACTGAAAACGGTGTTGTTCAGGGGCTTGCCGCAGCAGATCCTCGAATCACGAGCTTTCGCGGCATACCATTTGCAAAACCGCCGGTGGGGGAATATCGCTGGCGTGCNNCCTCAGCCGGCAGACAATTGGGACGGAGTACTAAAAGCATTTGATTTCGGACCGGTATCCATGCAGGTGCGTGCTGTTTTTGATCCGGACAATATATATTGCAGAGAATGGATGGTTGACCCTGATATTCCTATGAGTGAAGATTGCCTGTATCTTAATGTCTGGACACCGGCATGCAG
>DCTS01000093.1:12033-18280 GCA_002329645.1 Lachnoclostridium sp. UBA1434
CAATGCGGACATCCGGCAGAAATGGAATTTGACGGTGAACGCATTGCCCGAAGGGGAATTGTTGTTGTAACAGTGAATTACAGGTTGAATGTTTTTGGCTTCCTGTGTCATCCTGAGATAACAGCAGAATCACCTGAAGCGCCGGCGAATTTTGGACATNNGGACTCAAATGGGTTAAGCGCAATATTAAAGCATTTGGAGGTAATCCGGATAATATAACCATAGGCGGACAATCTGCAGGAGGAGGAAGCGTACTTGCTCATATTAGCTCTCCGCAAAACGAGGGGCTCTTTCAGAAGGCAATTATAGAAAGCGGTGTTATTGCGCCTGCATATCCCGGTGCAAGGATGCCAATTCCAGGTCTTAGATTACCTGAGGCTGAAAAAATCGGAATTAGATTCTTCGATTTTCTTGGGGTTAAAACCATAGAGGAAGCGCGCAAATTAGATGCAGAATATGTACGGGATAAAATGCTGGAATTCGATACCATGTGCGGAACGGTAATTGACAACAAATTCTGTATAGATGATATTTATAAGCTTCTGCTTGCAAACAGGCAATATCCAATTCCGTTACTTTTGGGTAATACTGCCGACGAATTCTGCATCGGACCAAATGTGGACAGCTTTGAAGAGCTTGAAAAACTTGCAAAGGATATGTTCGGAGCAGATGCGGAGGAATACCTGGCAATATGTCAGGACAATGCCAATTCATTTGATGATATCATAAAAAATGCTACGGTTAACGGAATTGAATTTGCTATACGGCTTATTGCCCAGGCTCATGCCAACTTAGGTGCCAATAATCTTATGTACTACTATAAATTTACACCTGAGATACCCGGATGGGATAACCCGGGAACATTCCACTCGGTTGACCTGTGGTTTTTCTTTGAAACACTTACAAAATGCTGGAGGCCCTTTACCGGGAAGCATTATGACCTTGCCCGTCTGATGTGCAACTATTGGGCTAATTTTATCCGATCCGGCGATCCCAACGGCAAGGATTCTACAGGAGAAGATATGCCCTACTGGCATCCATATACTGTAGAAGAGCCTTACGGTATGATTTTTTCAGATACTGCAGTAATGAGTAATGAGCAGCCCGGGAAGGTTATGAATTTATTAATTAAGAGTTATCTTAAAAAGAATGCATAATNNATTATGTCCGATGCCGGGGCAGACTTTATAATTGACGATGATGATATGAAGTCGCCGGACAGGTTATAAGTAATAATAGTGTTACTGAACAGTCAATAAATGTGAATACCATGACAATATAGGGGTGCCCGATAGATAGCTTACAATGGAATGATCATCTATGGAGCACCCTGTTTATATAGTATCTTTTAAGCTTATGCACCCAACATTAGCTTAAATAAAATCACAGATAAGTAAATTATTTTCGAAATCAGGTACATTAGGAGACACATAATTCGTAAAATAACTCTCGATAAACAGATTTGATTATGTTATAATCATTTTATGGTATATTCAGGCTGTCGGGGTCTTAGGCAGGACACCGGAATGTATATATATGCGCAAATATGTGAAAGCTTCAGATAGCTTTAAAAGCGAAGGTTTAAGATAGCTATATAAGCGAAGGCTGTATAACCTTTAAGATCGAAATCTATAGTTAAGAGCGAAANNATAGCTTTAAGAGCGAAAGCTGCAGATAGCTTCAGGAGCGAAAGCTGCATATAGCTTCAGGCTTACTGCTTTATAATTCCTTAATGCTTTGGAGGGAATAATGCTTAATAACAAAAAAGTCAGATTGATGACCAAGCTTGCCGTATATGAGACAAAGGTAGGCAAAGAGGACATCCATCTGAGCAAGTATTATAAAACTGATTATGTACGATACCAGGTATTGAAGTCGGTTATAAGCGCTACTGTGGGATACCTGCTTATACTGTTTCTTGTATTTGTATATAGGATGGAGTATCTGATTAGGAATGCCGTCACCCTGGATTATAAGTCTTTGGGTATGTTTATCCTGGGTATATATATTATAGTTGTTACAATATACGGTTTTGGATCAATTGTAGTATATTCCAGAAAATACGATACCTCAAGAAAGAAGCTTGCCAGGTACTTCAAGCTGCTAAAGAGACTGGAGAAGCTCTATAAAGAAGATGTACCGGAAGCTTAAAGGGGGATTGTAATATGATGCAATTATTGGTATTCAGGGAACGAGTAAAGAATTTCTACCAGAGATACGATGCTTATTTAAAGCCTGTCATAAAATTTATATTTGCATTTATTGTATTTAGTACAATAAACAGGGAGCTTGGATTCGATCAAAAGCTTGGTTCCATCCAGATTTTGCTTGCAGTATCCCTGTTAAGCGCCTTTACCCCGTCTGCCGTAATGGTTCTTCTGGCTTCGGGAGCGGCAGTCATGCATGTGTATTCCCTGTCGCCGTTAATATCGGCTATAATCATAATAATTATGCTTATACTATACCTTTTATTTATCAGGTATACTCCCGGGCAGGGTTATGTGGTTGTAGCAGTTCCGGTGCTTTATGCATTGAAGATTCCGTACACGATTCCAATTCTGATGGGACTTGCTGCTTCTCCGGTATCAATTGTACCGATATGCTGCGGTGTAATAATATATTATCTATTCCAGGTGATAAAATCGGCTGTGGCAATTCAGGTAAACATGGACATAGATGCTATTTTACAGCTATATACCTATGTGATCAATAATCTGATAGGTAACAGGCAGATGATTATGACACTTGTCATATTTTCGCTTATACTGCTTGTAACATATTTTGTGCGCAGAATGAAGTTTGATTATGCCTTTGAGATTTCGATAGCGGCAGGAGCCCTGACAAGTATACTGGGTTTTTTGGTCAGCGACCTGATCCTTAACAAATCGGACATGATCCTGAGTATGATACTGGGCACCCTGATCTCCGGGTCAATTGTATATGTAATTAATTTTTTCCGGTTGACCCTGGATTACTCCGGAGTTGAACATGCACAATTTGAGGATGATGTATATTATTATTACGTGAAGGCAGTACCAAAAATGACGGTTACCGCTCCCCAGATGCATTNNATGCATGTCAAGCATATCAATGTCAAGGCATCAAGGCAGAAGCCGGCTGAAGAAGAGATTGCCGGAAATGACTTTGAGGATTTTGACGATGAGGACATATATCAGGATCAGGAGTATCAAGAGGAAGATAAATACCTTAAGAAGCCCAAGGCAGACAAAAGCAACGGCAAAAGCAGTCAAAGCTGATAAATATACCGCGGGAGTGTAAGCATATGGAGGCTATCAGTAATTTTATCAATGATTATCTGGTTTGGATATCCCTACCCAAAATTAACCCGTCAGATATCATTGAAATAATAATACTGGCATATCTTATTTACCATCTGGTTAAATGGGTAAAGAATACCAGAGCATGGGCTCTTGTTAAAGGTCTTATTGTGATTATGATATTCTGGGTTCTGGCAGTTATAATGGATCTTAATGTCATACTCTGGATTATATCCAATACCATCAATGTCGGAATTATTGCAATCATCATTTTGTTCCAGCCTGAATTCAGAAAGGCCCTGGAGCAGCTTGGACAAAAGAATATAGTGAAGAATCTCATATCCTTTGACGATTCGCGTGAAAGAAACGAGCGTTTCTCCAACCATACCCTAAGTGAAATAATAAGGGCGACATTTGAGCTGGCAAAGCGCAAGACAGGCGCATTGATTGTTATTGAGAGCGAGACTCCGCTGAATGAGTATGAAGGAACGGGAATATATATCGACAGCCTTGTAAGCAGCGAGCTTCTTATTAATATATTTGAGCATAATACGCCGCTACATGACGGCGCGGTAATAATCCGGGGCAACAGAATTGCAGCCGCAACCTGCTATCTACCGTTATCGGACAATATGCAATTAAGCAAGGACCTTGGCACAAGGCATCGTGCGGGAATAGGAATGAGCGAGGTGTCGGACAGCCTTACGATTATTGTTTCGGAGGAGACGGGCAAGGTATCCATAGCACAAAAGGGTAAGCTTATCCGCAATGTGGATGGTGATTATCTGAGAATTAAGCTTGCGGAGATCCAAAAGAAAATGATTGAATCCAGAAAGATAAAGTTTTGGAGGGCAAAGATAAGGAATGAAAAAGAAGCTGACTAGGAACATCGGATTAAAAATACTGTCAATACTTCTTGCCGTTATATTATGGATTGTCATAACTAACGTGGATGATCCTATTGAGTCCAAAACTTTCCATGACATACCGGTGACAATTATTAATGAGAAGATTGTGAAAACTGAAAAACAAAGCTATGAAATTCTCGAGGGAGAAACTGTTGATATCAAGATAGCAGCAAAACGCTCCATTTTAGAAAAGCTAACCAGTGAAAACTTTCGGGCAAAGGCTGATTTCGCAGGGTTGACCGAGGGGGATATAGTATACCTGGATCTGGAATGCACCAGATACGGTGAAGACGAGGTTAGAATAACAAATAGTAATGAAAAAATGAAAATCAGACGGGAAGAGCTTTCATCGGAGGATTTCAAGGTTAATGTAACTTTAACCGGGGAGGTGACAGATGGCTTTTACGTATCCGAAAAGCTTGCAAGCCCCAATATTATCCGTGTATCTGGTCCAAAGAGCAGAGTTGACAAGGTAAACCAGGTTGTAGTTGAGGTTAATGTTAACGGACTGTCGGATTCCACAAGCAGGATTGCGCTGCCCAAGGCGCTTGATGAAGATAAAAACGAGATTGATGCAACAAGGCTGGACTTCAGTGAAAAGTATATTACAGTTAATCTTAAAATATTAAAGACAAAAACTGTGGAGCTGAGGGTTAAGACCTCCGGGGAGCCTGCTCCGGGGTATGTAATGACAGCAATGGATTATCAGCCGAAGGAGGTAACTATAGCAGCAGAGGATAATGTTCTGAATAAGATTAACTATCTTACAGTGACGGAGGACATAAGCGGAGCAAGCGGCAATATTGAAAAGGAGATCAATCTACTTGAAGCCGAGGAATTGAAAGGGGGCGTAACCCTGGTAGGGGATGACCATAAGGCAAGCATTAAAATAACTGTTGAAAAGCTTGAAACCAGGGAGATATCAATCTGGCCGAATGATATTGATTTTCTGAACAAGATGGAGAACCTTGATGCAAGGGTTATCACTCCGGGGCCAATTTCAATAGAGTTACTTGGACCATTGAAGGAACTGGATGATATAACAAGGCATACCCTTAATCCTTATATTGATTTATCCGGCTTTGATGCCGGTACATATTCTCTGCCGGTTAAAGCGGAGATGCCTAAGTACACAACTATGCCCGATATTGTCAGAGTGGCAATAAGGCTGGAGTAGCGGTTGAAGTACCGGTTAAAACTCCAGTTAAAATCCCAGTTAAAGTAACAGGAAAGTAACAGGAAAATAACAGAAAAAAAACAGTTGATTATTAAAATCCATAATGCTATAATTTAGGTCACTATATCTTAGTGGCCTTTTTTGTCATATAGTGCCTGTCGCACTCATACACATGCGAAGGAGTACTAAGCACTCATAACAGCGTAAAGTGCTAAACACACTTATACGCAGCGAGTTGGCAAGCATACATATTTCGAAATTGAACTTTATATATGATATATACATAACGATGCATTTACAGAAATAAATTATTATATTTAATAAATTAAATCATAGAAAGGATCTGATGTAATTGGGACTCGTGTAGACAATCCGACACTGTTCAAGGTCAAAATGTACAGCGTGATATATCGACTCCGCAGTTAATTTATTATTTGCAGCAATCAAATATAAATTAATGGGAGGATATAGCTATGTTGAATTATAAGAGATATAAAAGGAATCCGGTTTTATATTATCCGGAACGGCAATGGCCNNAACAGAGAGATTGAAAAAGCACCGATATGGTGCAGCGTGGATTTAAGGGATGGAAACCAGGCGCTTATAGAACCCATGATAGTTGAAGAGAAGATGGAATTCTTCAAGCTTCTTGTGGATCTTGGACTTAAGGAGATTGAAGTGGGATTTCCTTCTGCTTCACAGATTGAATTTGATTTTATAAGGCAACTGGTAGACCGCAGGATGATACCCGACGATGTAACGATTCAGGTACTGGTGCAATGCAGGGAGCATTTGATTAAGCGTACCTTTGAATCCCTTGAGGGTGTTAAACGTGCAATTGTCCATATTTACAATTCCACCTCCGTTCTGCAAAGGGATGTGGT
>DCTS01000093.1:18336-49384 GCA_002329645.1 Lachnoclostridium sp. UBA1434
GAGGTCGATTATGCCCTTGAGGTGTGTACGGCTGTTCAGGAGGTCTGGGAGCCCACACCTGAGAAAAAGATTATATTCAATCTCCCGGCTACGGTTGAAATGAACACGCCAAATGTTTATGCTGATCAGATTGAATGGATGAACCGTAATTTTAAGGACAGGGACAGCATAATTCTAAGCGTGCATCCCCATAATGACAGGGGAACAGGGGTGGCTATTGCAGAGCTTGCGCTTTTGGCAGGTGCAGACAGAGTAGAAGGAACCCTGTTCGGCAACGGAGAAAGAACCGGAAATGTAGATATATTGACAATTGCATACAACATGTTTTCGCAGGGCATAGACCCCAGGCTGAACATCGACAATGTAAATGAAATAATCGAGGTGTATGAGCGCCTCTGCAAAATGAAGGTTCATGAAAGGCACCCTTATGCAGGCAAGCTTGTGTTTACCGCATTCTCCGGTTCGCATCAGGATGCAATCAACAAGGGCATAAAGGCTATGAAGGAAAGGGGCAGCCAGTATTGGGCAGTACCTTATCTTCCGATAGACCCGGCCGATATAGGAAGGCAGTATGAGCCGATTGTACGTATAAACAGCCAGTCCGGAAAGGGCGGAGTTGCCTTCATAATGGAGCATTACTTTGGCTTCAAGCTTCCTAAAGCAATGCATAAGGAGTTCGCCGATGTAATTCAGGCACTTTCTGAAAAGCAGGGAGAAATAGCGCCGGATCAAATCATGAGCGAATTCAAGTGCTTATATCTTGACATGAAGGAGCCGCTGCATTTCAGAAAATGCAAGATAGAAGACATTACGGAGCATGACGAGAACGGTAAAACACATGCACATGTATTATATACGGACCATGGGATTGAAAAAACCTTTGAAGCAACAGGCAACGGTCCGATTGATGCAGTGCTGAACGGGCTTCAGAAGGAGCTTGATGTCAAAATCAAGATTCTTGACTATACCGAGCATGCTCTTGGTGGCGGTGCAAATGCCCAGGCTGCTGCTTATATACAGATGCTGGATATGGATTCAAGCAGGGTTACCTTTGGAGTGGGTGTAAGCTCCAATATAACAAGAGCTTCAATAAGGGCAATCTTTTGCGCCCTTAACCGTCTTGGTATTAAGTGAGCCGGAAAGTAAAGCTTATCGGGCATAGCAGGCGCACAGGCGCATAACCCGGCAAAAATAATGTTAACTTAACTGATAAAATGGATATCCATGCAGGAGTAATAATCTCTTGCATGGATATTTTGTTTACGTTGGTTTGATATTATAAGTCACTCCTTATTTTACCATAGTATCATAAGCGAAATTTTGGCAAAGGCCAAAACTATCGCAAGCGAAATTTTGGCATAAGCCAGAATATCGCTCGCAAAATTTTGACAAATACAAAATTTCGCTCGCAAAATTTTGGTAAAGTCAAAATTATGCTGGGTCTAAATTAAGTATGGAAGAGCCATAATAGTATAAGACTACATAATAAGATCCCGGCTGTATCTTAAATTTAACAGGTTTTATGGCTGGCAGATGGACAGTAGTGAAAAAAAGTGGTAGAATCAATCTTTAGTAAGCAGTATATTATAACGGAATGTAAGGTGATTATGATGAGCAATGCAATTAGAAATTTCAATAAATACAAATATCTCTTATTTGAGCTTATAAAAAAGGAGATTAAGCTGAAATATCGAAGGTCATTCCTTGGTATACTGTGGACCTTGCTGGAGCCAATACTGACTACTATAGTACTGACGCTGGTGTTTACCAGAATGCTTGACTGGGGCAAGAGTTCGGATTATCCGGTATATATACTTACGGGAAGGCTGTTGTATTCCTTTTTCTCCAGTTCGACCAAGTCGGCAATGAAGGCAATAAGAAGCAATGCAACCATGATTAAGAAGGTATATGTCCCGAAGTACATATACCCTGTGTCATCTGTATGCTCCGGCTATGTTACCTTTTTAATATCCATGATTGTGCTCTTAGGTGCTGCATTTATATTTAAGATTAAGCCTACCGTACATTTATTGACGGCCGTAATACCTCTTGTGCTGCTCTTTGTGCTTGCCCTGGGAGTAGGGCTGATACTGGCAACAATGGCGGTATTCTTTCGTGACATGGAGTATCTGTGGGGAGTTATACTTATGCTTGTAATGTACACATCGGCTATTTTCTATAAAACAGAAAAGGTGGACAGCAAGTGGATATTTTATTTTAATCCGCTATATTTTATAATAGTAAATTTCAGAAACGCATTCTTTGGACACCCTATGGATATGCAGGCGCTGGCAATCGCTGCCGCCTACAGCTTTGGAGCGCTTATTATTGGTATCATACTATTTTATAAAAAGCAGGACAAATTCATACTTAATATATAGACAGGCGGGCAGCAGGCGCTTAATATGGAGGATATCGTGAATAATAAAGTCGTAAAAGTCAATCATATAAGCATGAAATTTAACCTTATGGAAAAGCGGGTGGATAACCTTAAGGAGTATATTATAAAATTTTTTAAGAATGAGCTTAGATATCAGGAATTCTGGGCTCTTAAGGATATCACCTTCACATTGGCCAAGGGGGAGCGGCTTGGTATTCTGGGACTTAACGGAGCCGGAAAAAGCACCTTGCTTAAGATTATAGCCGGAGTCCTTAAGCCTACAGAAGGAACTATCAGCATAAAGGGAAGGATTGTACCGCTCTTGGAGCTTGGAGCAGGCTTTGATGCGCAGTATACGGGAGCGGAGAACATATATCTGTATGGAGCCGTATTAGGCTATACAAGGGATTTTATCAGGGAAAAATACGATGAGATTGTTGAATTCTCCGAATTGGGGGATTTTATCCATGTTCCGGTCAAGAATTATTCCTCGGGAATGAAAGCAAGACTTGGATTTTCAATTGCAACAATTGTTGATCCGGAAATACTTATCCTTGATGAGGTCTTGTCCGTCGGAGATGCCAAATTCCGGAAAAAAAGCGAGAAGAAAATCATGGACATGTTTGACAAGGGTGTAACTGTCCTGTTTGTATCCCATTCGCTGGAGCAGGTAAAGCGTCTTTGCGACAGGGCAATCATACTTGAAAAGGGTTGTCTGATAGCCGACGGACCGATTGATGAGGTCAGTAAGCTTTATGAAGCTTTAGTAGGGGAGACAGAGAAAAAGCCTAAAAAGAAGAAGAAAAAGAAGAAAAAGAAAAAGCCGGTTCCGAAGGATATACCTGAAACCAACGTGCAGAAGGAAGCAGTTGCACAGGACGAACCTGAGACTACGAAGAAACAGGAAGCAGCTGCACAGGACGAACCTGAGACTACGGAGAAACAGGAAGCAGCTGTGCAGGACGCACCTACAACCAACGAACAACAGAAAGCAGATGTGCATGACGCACCTGAAACCAGCGAGCAACAGAAAGCAGATGTGCAGGACGTATCTGAGACTACGGAGAAACAGGAAGCAGCTGCACAGGAGGGTAGGGATAATTCCGAACCGGAGCAAATCTAAGAGTGTACATCAGGTAATAGCGAAACCTAATATGCAATTAAATGCGTAACTAAAGATGCACATTCCTTCGAGCCCGGGCAAATTCATTGCTTAAAGCTGCGTAACATGTATCATAATTACAGGTATATCAGGAGTCTAGTAATTACCTGATTTATATAATACGGAAGGAGAACTGCAGATGAAAAAGGTTATAACATACGGGACCTATGATTTGCTCCATGTGGGGCATATAAATCTTCTAAGGAGGGCAAAGGCACTGGGAGATTATCTTATTGTGGCATTATCCTCCGACGAGTTCAATGCAATCAAGCACAAAACAGCATATCACAGCTATGAGGACAGGAAGATTATACTGGAAGCAATCAAATACGTGGACGAGGTGATTCCTGAATATACCTGGGAGCAGAAAATAGATGATGTGATTAAGAATAAGGTTGACATATTTGTAATGGGGGACGACTGGGCCGGCCAGTTTGATTTCCTTAAGGAATATTGTGAAGTGGTATATCTTCCGAGGACCGAAGGCATATCCACAACGAAGATCAAGCAGGACCTGCACTTGGGTAAATGCTAGCAGGACGGAGGCTTTATGCAAGAGCTTTTAAAACTGGTGCGAAATATCGGCAGGAAAGCGGTATTGGGTATATACCATGCCTTTTTGCGGCTGTTTAGCGTGAATAAAAACATTATTCTATTTGTAAGCAATCTTGGCAGGAGTTGTACGGGTAATCCCGGAGCCATTTATGAGGAAATGAAAAGACAGGGGCTTAATCGTACATACCGCTGTTTTTTTGTTACGGAGAAAAGAGGTATCAAGGTACCGGAAGGCGCAAGGGCTGTCAGGAAAAACAGCTTGAGATATTTTTATCTTTTTGCGGTAGCGGGAACATGGATCAGCGATACCCGGCTTCCCCGCCACATGATAAAGCGCCCCGAATGCTTCTATCTTCAGACCTGGCACGGAACACCGCTTAAGAAGCTTGCCCTGGACATGGAAGCGGTTTATATGTCGGGTGAAGCCTCGGTAAGTGAATACAAGAAAAGCTTCATTGAGAATGCCCGCACCTGGGATTGCCTTATATCCCAGAACAGCTATTCAACGGTAATTTTCAGGCGTGCCTTTGATTTTAAAAAGGAGATACTTGAGATAGGCTATCCCAGGAACGATATATTGTTTAGCCATAACAACCCCGGGGCAATAGGGGAGATAAAGAAAGAGCTTAACCTTCCTGAGGACAAGAGGATAATACTGTATGCACCCACCTGGAGGGATAACGAGTATTACGGCCATGCAAGCTATAGATTCAACCCCCGGCTTGATTTTCACAGGCTTGAAGATGAGTTCGGCTCTGATTCCATAATGATTATAAAATATCATTACCTGACGACAGAGAAGGAGGACTGGAGCGTATACGGCGGATTTATCAGGGCATATGATGCAGAGTGCGATATAGCCCTTCTGTATCTTGTCTGCGACATGCTTATTACAGATTACTCCTCAGTAATGTTTGACTTTAGCATACTTAAAAAGCCCATGCTGTTTTACTGCTATGATATAGAGGAATACAGGGACGTACTCAGGGGCTTTTACTTTGACTTTTTAGAGGAGGCGCCGGGGCCGGTGGCCGAGACGACATATGAGCTTATACAGACAATAAAGAATTATGATTATAATGAATATAAAACCAAATATGAAGCGTTTGTTAATAAGTTCAACCATGCTGACGACGGCAGGGCTTCTGAGAAGGCAGTAAGCCATATCAGAAAGCAGCATAAGGATAAAGAACAGGAAGCTTAGTATGCTTAAGACAAATAAATCATATCTAACCGAAAGGAAGATGGCGGAGGCCGTGTCATAAAGCATGGCTCCTCCCGCGACTAAAGCCGCAGGACTCCGCCTATTGGGATAATGAAGACACTTGGATATTGGTTGTTCTCAATTATGTATAATATATTCAGGCTTTTCCCCTTAAAGGACAAGCTTGTGCTATGCATATGCACTCATGACGACGGAGACGGCAGCAACGCAGTCCTTGCTGCAAATGCCCTTAAGGAGCTCAATGACGGTTATTCCTTCAGCTATATTACCAAAAGGGACATGGGACTTGTCAAGGACGGCAAATTACTTAGCAGGCTTTCGTTTTTTGTTGCCGGACCCTATGCCGTGGCAAGGGCAAAAATCATTCTTATGGACAATGTCTTTCTTCCCTTTGCATATCTTAGAATAAGAAAAAACGTCAAGGTGATTCAACTCTGGCACGGTACCGGAACCATCAAGAAATTTGGACAGGACGCCAATACCGGAAGGCTTAAGGAGCTTGAATACAAGGCCAATAAAAATATCACCCATCTGATAGTCAATTCGGACCGGATTAAAAGTATATATGCGGGGGCATTCGGAGTTGATGAAAGCAAGGTGTATCCGATAGGACTTCCCAGGACCGATGAGATAATAAAGAGGATGAAAGGCATATCGGATAGAGAGCATAATGGGGATAAGGTGAATTTGTACAACAGGCATGGAATTGACATGGGTAAAAAGCTTGTTTTATATGCTCCCACCTTCCGTGACGACGGACAGGATCTGGTCAGACTTCCTGAGCTGGTTGAAGGTATTGTAAGGGAGCTGCCCGAAGAGTATGTCCTGGGCCTTAAGCTTCATCCATTTATTGCCGATGCCGTTAAAGGGCGTGACCTGCCGGACAGGGCAGTGCAAATGTCCTTTGAACCCGATCTTACAGAGATTCTGATGGCTTCAGACATCCTTATTACGGATTATTCCTCAATAATATTTGAATACTGCCTGCTGGAGAGGCCGATGATCTTTTTTGCATATGACCTTGAGGAATTTTCATGTCAGGGACGGGGCTTTTATATGGATTACGAAAGCTATGTACCCGGGCCTGTTGCAAGGGATGCAAGCCTGGTTGCGAGCATAATATCTGCCGGCAATTATAATATGGATAAGGCTGTTAAGTTTAAGGAAGACCATTTTCAATATGCGGACGGCAGTGCAATAAAAAGGCTGCTTGAATTAATCAGGCAGCCATAAGAAAACGTCTCTTACTCATTTCTTATCTTTTCAATATAATCGGAGGTTTCGATAACCTTGGCTGAAGGTGAATAGCTTTCATTCTCAAACAGCAGCTTATGCAGCGAAACCACATTATCCTTAAGATTTATCGGGAACACGTAGGAGATCTTCTTGTAATTCTTGGCCTCCTTCTCAAAGGGGAAGCCTGTCTGTTCCACGATATCATAGGAGAAAATATCCTTTGCCAGTCCAAGAATCTCCTTATTGGTCATATTAGTGTAAATCTGCGGCAGGAACTTGTCTATAAGCCCGTTAATGGTCTTTAAATCCGAACTCTTAACCTTCTCGAATATTTTGCTTATTACAATTCTTTGCCTCTCGGTACGCTTAAAGTCTCCTCCGGAGGTATATCTGATTCTGGCATAAGCCGTGGCCTGTGTTCCGTTTACGGTCTGTGTCCCTGCAGATTTAAGCCCCGCCACATTGGTATCGTTAATGCGGTTCAGCTCCCTGACATAACCGTTAAGAGTCTTCAGCTCATTTTTCTTAATGTCAAGGGTTATTCCCCCAAGCTCATCTATAAGAGCAATCACAGCCTTGAAATTAACCGTTACATAATCCTCTATATCCAAATCAAAGTTTTGGTTTATAGTGCTGATAGCAAGGGAATAGCCTCCGTTGGCATAAGCCGCATTAATTTTGCGGTAGCCTATATCAGGAATATCTACATAGGTGTCACGGTATATTGATACCAGCTTTACATCCTTTGTTTTATTATTAATACTGGCTATCATTATGGTATCGGTATTGCCCCTCTTTAATGAGTTATCCCTTGTATCCACACCGAATATCACAATATTCTTATAGCCTTCAATTTCAACTCCCTCGTTCTTAACTATTTTTTTATCCTCTTCATCATATCTGGGTATGTCGTTGATAGTCTTATTGATCTTATTGTATATGAGTATGCCTGCAAGCAGCACAAGCAGAAGAAATATCTCAACTGCTACGATAATAATCAGTCTTTTTTTCTTTTTAGGTTTTTGATTTGACATCTTATAAGTACCTTGCCTTTCGAGTAATGCGGTAATTGTCCGTTATCAGGTCGTTAATATGCATTCTTATTGATAAATCCTTTAAATATTGTTAAAAACAGTATCTTAAAATCAAGGCCAAGCGACCAGTTTTCTATATAATACAGGTCATGGTCAATGCGCTTGCGGATGGAGGTGTCTCCGCGATACCCGTTAATCTGGGCCCATCCCGTAAGCCCGGGGGATACCTGATGCTTTATCATATACCTTGGCACCTCTTCCTTGAACATCTCAACAAATTGAGGACGTTCCGGCCTGGGGCCCACCAGACTCATATCTCCCTTAAGAACATTGAAAAGCTGCGGAAGCTCGTCAATGCTTGTCCTTCTGATGAACCTGCCTATCCTGGTCACCCGGGGATCATTGTTTGTAGTCCATGCCTTTTTCTCATCCTTGTCGGTTTGAAGCGTCATGGAACGGAATTTGTACATCTTGAATGGCTTATTATGCCTTCCCACCCTTATCTGGCTGAATATGACAGGCCTTCCCGAGGTAAGCAAGATCAGGATAGCAACAACAATCATCGGAATTGCAAAAATAATGAGTGCCGTAAGTGCGCCCACTATATCAACAACACGCTTTATAAGCCTGTTGGCAGTATTGCTTAAGGGAACATTCCTTATATTAATTACGGGAAGTCCGTATAAATCCTCCGTATAAGGCCGGGTTGGTATAATGTTGTAATAGTCCGGAACAAATTTAGTATGGACACCGGATTTTTCGCATACTGAAACTATTTTCTCAAGCCGGGAATACTCATTAATGCTTAAGGTTATTGCTATTTCATCCAGATCCATTTTGTTGAGCCTGTCCTCAAGATCATCCAGCCTGCCTATAACATTGACCTTTTTGTATACCGTGCCGACTTCCATGGAATCATCCAAAATGCCATGAATATAGTATCCCCACTGCGGGTTGGCAAATATACGGTCAATATAAGCCTCAGCAGCCCTGCTGTAGCCGACCAGTATAACATGCTTGAGATTCCTGCCCCTTTTTCTTGCATATCTTAATATGGAAGCAAGAAGCATTCTGGCCGCTGCACTGAAAATGATATTAAAAGCCGTGAAATAACCGAGCAGCAGACGTGCAACATGACCTTCACCCGCCATATATAGTATGAATCCGAATATGGCGATGCCAAGCAGGTTTGCAGTCAATACATGATAAAGCTCGCCCAGCTTCCTCTTGTTCCGGCTCGGATTATAAAGCTTCATATAATAATATACAATCAGATAAAGAGGAACGAGAACAATAAGCCAGAAGGAATATTCCCTGAAGCTTAACCCCTTTGTAGGCTTTAAAAACGGTATTTTAGTAAGGGGGCTGAAGAATCTTAAATAATAAGCAAAAAGATAAGTAAGGACGATAATAATTGCATCTATAAGTACATGTGCCCGGTTAAGCATCCTTTGGTTATCTTTAATCATACAGCTCTACCTCCTTTACTCCTTACTCGTTAAGCACAAACCCGGCTATTCATTATATAAGTGCTAAATAAAACACACCTTGAGCCCTGCGGCAACTTCTCTAATATAATACAATATTATAACATAATCAACAACGCAAATCTTAAAAATTTCTGAAGACTGCTGTAAAGCAGTATACAATATTTTTTAAATCTTTCTTCACAATCTTTACACAAACTATTGTTAAACTAAATTCCAGAAAGAAAACATTGAAAGGGGTGCTATTGATGGAAGGCTTTGAACAGAACAAAGCAGATCAATATTATGAAAACAACAATGAAAGCCAACAGGCAGGCAAGGCACCGGAGTACAGTTTCTGGGCTGAGCAATCCGGGAATTATGTGCCCACGGGTTATGTACCATATCAAACCTATCAGCAGCAGGCATATAACATGAATATCAAGCCAAAGAAAGAGAGAAAGGCCTTAAAGCTTACCCTTAAGGCATTATGCTTTGGTATTATTGCAGGACTTGCCTTTATCGGAGTCCAGGCTTTATATTTCAGGATTAACCCGAGTGTTGCCGAGGATGACAGCTATTTTCTCGGAAGTCTGACACAGGATCAGGAAGACAGGTCGGAGTACCAGCTTAAGATTGCCTCTACCCAGGCAGGAACCATAACCACAGTTCCCAGGGAAGCAGTGAGTGATATGGTGGAAGATGTCATGCCCTCCATTGTATCCATAACCAGTGTTGCAACTGCAGGCTATAACTGGTTCGGTGAGGTATACAAGAGTGAGGGAAGCGGTTCGGGAATTATTGTCGGACAAGATGATAGCGAGCTGTTGATTGCCACCAATAACCATGTTGTATCCGGTACAGATAGCATTAAGGTTACGTTTATCGACGGTGAAGAGGCGAAGGCAGTAATCAAGGGCGCCGATGCGGCTGCAGACCTGGCCGTAATCACAGTTGATATAAAGGATATTAAAAAGGATACGCTGGATGCAATCAAGATAGCCAAAATAGGGAATTCAGATAATGTCAAGGTAGGACAGATGGCAATAGCGATAGGAAATGCTCTTGGAATCGGCCCGTCAGTTACCGTAGGATGCGTAAGTGCAAAGGACAGGGAGCTTGATGTGTATGATGGCAGCAAGTATAAGAAAATGGTGCTTTTGCAGACGGATGCAGCCATAAACCCCGGTAACAGCGGAGGAGCGCTGCTGAATATAAACGGTGAGGTCATCGGTATTAACACAGTCAAGTTTGCTGATTACACGATTGAAGGTATGGGCTTCGCAATTCCCATTTCCAGGGCAATCCCCATATTAGAGGATCTTAAGACACGTGAAGTCCTTAAGGATGATGAGAAGGGATATCTGGGCGTATACCTGCAGAATGTGACAGAAAGCTACTCCAAACAGTTCAAAATGCCTGTAGGCGTATATGTTACCGAGGTCGTGGAAGGCAGTGCGGCACAAAAAGCGGGCCTTAAGCAGGGAGATATTATTATTGGGGTAAACGATAGAGAGGTAACAACCTCCACCGAGCTAAGTGAGATAATTACCAGCTTAAGAATTGGAACAGAGGTCAGGATTAAGTTTATGAGGGGCACAAGCACCGGCTACAAGGAGAATACGGTTACTGTCAAGCTCGGTCAAAAGCCTGCCGAATTCAATAACTGATAATATTGCATTTGCTCAGATCTATAATATAAGTTACAGCCAATACGATAACTATGAAATAATAAGAGCGGTAATCTTGCCATAAGATTTTTGCGCAGCCATGTATCCTTGAGGCAGCGGTCCATAATCTTATATGGCAGGGGTACCGCTCAACTTTATTGATTAACCGCAGGAGGCTTATCATTTCAAAGCCTCAGGGGAGCCATAGCCATCCTTAAGCCTGAACACGGTTTACATGAATAGACTATTGTATGTGGCAGACACATACGCTATAATTAGGTAACAGCAGTTTATCAGCCAAAGACAACGGAGGAAATATGGGAACCAATAATAATGATTCAGATAAAAAGAATATAGGCAATGTAGAGGAATTCTGCTACCTGTGCAGGCAACCCGAAAGCAAGGTGGGGAAGCTTATACATATTCCTAATAATATATGCATTTGCTCGGACTGCATGCAGAAAGCCTTCGATTCCATAAACCGGGGGGATAATCCGTATATGAATTTTATCGGACTGCCTCTTGGCATGATGCAGCTTGGCCAGATAAAGGGCAATAAGACCGCCCCCGATAAGGAAGAGGCCAGGGATAACTCAAAGCATAAGGGGGAGGCATTTGACAGGAAGAATATTCCGTCGCCCCATATAATAAAGAGTAAGCTGGATGAATATATCATTGGCCAGGACCATGCCAAGAAGGTAATATCCGTTGCCGTGTACAATCATTACAAAAGGATAGCCTCAGGAAAACCTGATATTGTTGAGATAGAAAAATCCAATATGCTTATGATTGGGCCTACAGGATGCGGAAAAACCTATCTTGTAAAAACTCTTGCCAAGCTGTTGAATGTACCTCTTGCCATAACAGATGCCACCTCCCTGACAGAGGCAGGATATATTGGAGATGATGTGGAAAGCGTTATTTCAAAGCTTTTGCTGGCAGCAGGCAATGATGTGGAGAAGGCACAGCATGGAATTGTTTTCATTGACGAAATTGACAAGATAGCAAAGAAAAGGAATGCAAACAGCAGGGATGTCAGCGGCGAATCCGTCCAGCAGGGGCTTTTAAAGCTTCTGGAGGGCAGTGATGTGGAGGTGCCGGTGGGAGCCTCTTCTAAAAATGCAATGGTTCCGCTTACTATGGTCAATACGGAAAACATCCTCTTCATCTGCGGAGGCGCTTTCCCGGATCTTGACAAGATTATAAAAGCAAGGCTCAACAAGCAGTCTTCCATAGGCTTTAAGGCGGACCTTAAGGATAAATACGATGATGATCCCAACCTGCTTCAGAAGGTGACACTGGAGGATCTAAGGGAATATGGCATGATACCTGAGTTTCTCGGCAGGCTTCCGATAATCTGCAGTCTTGAAGCCCTGACAAAGGACATGCTTATCCGGGTTCTTAAGGAACCCAAGAATGCCATACTCAGACAGTATCAAAGCCTGCTTGCTATGGATGAGGTGGAATTGAGCTTTGCGCCCGATGCCCTGGAAGCAATTGCAGACAAGGCAATGGAGAAAAAGACGGGAGCAAGGGCTCTCCGTGCCATTCTTGAGGAAATCATGCTTGACATAATGTATGAGATACCCAAGGATGACAATATCGGAAGAGTTATCATAACAAAGGATTATATTGAAGGCAGGGGAGTCCCTTGTATAGAGATGAGGGGCGCGACAAAACATAATCTGATAGCTGCAAAGAACTGATGATCTAATAACCCGGGGATTTGCGGTACCATAGTATTATATGGCATGCGGGGTGTGAGTGTTGATTTTTACAAGGCTTTTTCAAAGGAAGTCGCATATAGCTTATAAGAATGACGGTACGATTGCTTCTGACCGGACAACTGCTGACATTTGCAGGGAAGATGAAGGAGAGGACGGTGCCGGCCCGGAGGATGATGCTTATGAGGTGGTGGAGTTTGAGCTTCATCCTGCCAATATCGTCTGTCCGGATTGCGGAGGGATAACGAAGGAGGGACTGGATTTCTGCGATAAATGCGGCGGAGAATTAAATTAATACAATTAAATGTATAAATATTTATTGACAAATAGTATTATCGAGGTTAATATAAACAAAAGAGACGTTCGGATACATGATAGATTACGAATCTGCTATCCTATTGGAACGTCTTATTTATATCATTAACGGGTCACCGAATTAATACGTTAAAGTGTTATGGTTGCCTTACATAACGAGGAGGGAAATTATGAAAAAGAGTTTAGCAAAAGTCCTTAGCCTCATTCTGGCACTGGCATTAACCTTTGCCTTATTTACCGCCTGCGGTAAGAAGGATGAGGATGCGAAAGAAAAGGGCTCTAAGGGGACACAGTCACAGGACAGCGGTGATAAAGCCGACAAGGATGGTTCCGGTAAGAGCGCAGGTAAGTTTTTGATTGGCGGTGTCGGACCTTTGACAGGACCTGCTGCAGTGTATGGAACCCATGTTGAGAAGGGTGCATCAATTGCAGTTAAGGAGATTAATGCAGCCGGAGGAATAAACGGTTATCAGATTGAATTTAACTTTGAAGATGACGAACATGACCCGGAGAAAGCTGTAAATGCATATAATACCTTAAAGGACTGGGGCATGCAGATATCCCTTGGAGCTGTTACATCCAACCCCTGTAAGGCTGTAGCTGCCGAAACAGCTAAGGATAATATGTTCATGCTGACTCCTTCAGGATCAGCGACCGACTGCATCGCTTATGATAATGGCTTCCAGGTATGTTTCTCGGATCCCAACCAGGGTACGGCATCAGCCGACTACATCAACGAGAAAAATCTTGCCAAAAAGGTTGCCGTAATTTATGACAGTTCAATAGTATATTCATCAGGTATTTACCAGAAATTTGCCGAAAGGGCAAAGGATTGCAATTTTGAAATAGTTGCTGCCGAAGCATTCACATCGGACAGCAATACAGATTTCTCCGTACAGCTTCAGAAAGCCAAGGACAGCGGAGCAGAGCTTGTTTTCCTGCCTATTTATTATAACGAGGCTACCTTGATTTTAACACAGGCTGACGCTCTTGGCTACGATCCGATTTTCTTTGGCTGTGACGGACTTGACGGAATACTTGCGGTTGAAAACTTCGATACCTCACTGGCTGAGGATGTGCTGCTTCTTACTCCTTTTGCAGCCGATGCAGAGGATGAAGCTACTAAGAAGTTTGTTTCAGATTTCAAGACAGCATACGGAGAGATTCCCAATCAGTTTGCAGCAGATGCTTATGATGCAATGTATATTCTTAAGGCAGCAATCGAGAAAGCAGGCGTTACTCCGGATATGAGCATATCAGATATATGTGAAGCTTTGAAGGTTGCTATGACGCAGATTTCTGTTGACGGCCTTACAAGTGCAGGTATGACATGGAAAGCCACAGGCGAAGTTAACAAGTCTCCTTTAGCTGTCGCTATCAAGAACGGAGCATATGTATCTGTACAGTAATTTCTATAGACTTAATTTCTGTTTATCAGGATTATGCAGGCATACAGAGGGAAAATTCCCTCTGTATGTTTATTGTAAAGGCAAACAAGCTGTGTTATAATCATGAAAAGCATACTGGCGGTGGTAATTATGAGTTTTATTTCATATCTAATCAAAGGAATCAGCCTGGGCAGCGTATATGCCATCATAGCATTGGGATATACGATGGTGTACGGAATAGCCAAAATGCTGAATTTTGCCCATGGTGATGTAATAATGGTGGGCGGCTACATATTGTTTACAGTCATGACTTCGCTGGGGCAAAGTCCCATCCTTGCCGTCCTGGCTTCAATAGTATTCTGTACCCTGCTGGGTATTACAATTGAGCGTATTGCATATAAGCCGCTAAGAAAAGCATCTTCGCTGGCGGTTTTGATAACCGCGATAGGTGTCAGTTATCTGCTGCAGAATCTGGCATTGATTATATATGGTACAGAAACCAAATTCGTTACGTCCGTTATACCCATACCGACCATAAAACTGGCAGGAGGTAACCTTGCTATTCCCGGGCAGACACTTGTGACCATACCGGTATGCATTGTTATTATGGTGTCCTTGACTGTTTTTATCAGGAAATCCAAGACAGGCCGCGGTATGATTGCAGTTTCCGAGGATAAGGGAGCGGCAGTACTTATGGGAGTAAATATCAATAAAACCATAGCAATAACCTTTGCAATTGGCTCCGCCCTTGCTGCGGTGGCAAGTGTGCTCATGTTCTCTTCATATCCGAGCCTTACTCCCACTTCGGGAGCTATGCCGGGCATCAAGGCATTTGTTGCAGCCGTTTTCGGAGGTATAGGTTCAATTCCCGGTGCCATGATTGGAGGCATCCTTCTGGGGATTATAGAAATATTAGGCCGTGCTTATATTTCATCACAGCTTGCGGATGCAATAGTTTTCCTGATACTAATTCTGGTGCTGCTTATTAAGCCTGCCGGTATCCTTGGACGCAAGATGAATGAGAAAGTGTAGGTGAAGGATATGGCTAAATACTTATCAAAGCTTAGCAAATCAACACGCAGCAATCTGTATACGGTGACAGCAATACTTGCCGCATATATAATTTTTACGGTTTTGATTGCAACCGGAAATATGTCCAATCTTCTGCAAGGGCTTCTGATACAGATTTTTTATTATGCAATTCTGGCAATATCCCTGAACCTTACGGTAGGCATATTGGGAGAGTTAAGTCTCGGACATGCGGGCTTTATGTGTATAGGTGCATTTACCAGTGCATTTTTTTCAAAATGCACTGTGGATATAATCACAATTACCTGGATAAGATTTACCATTGCATTAATAATCGGAGCCATATCGGCTGCAATATTCGGCGCTTTTATAGGCTTTGTGGTGCTGCGCCTGCGGGGCGACTACCTTGCAATAGTCACCCTTGCTTTCGGAGAGATAATAAAGAATGTGATAAATGTATTGTATATAGGAATTGACCAAAGCGGTTTTAAGTTTTCGGTTAAGGATTCCGTGTCCTTAAATCTTGGTGAGGGCGGACAGGCAATTATGAATGGGCCCCAGGGAATTTTCGGCACACCTAACGATACCAACTTAACTATATGTGTATTCCTGCTGATCCTGTTCTATATTATCATATCCAATCTGGTGAATTCCCGTTCCGGACGTGCAATCATGGCTATACGGGATAACAGGATTGCAGCGGAATCCATTGGTATTAATATTACAAAATTCAAGCTGCTTGCATTTACAATTTCGGCTGCAATGGCGGGAGTAGCGGGAACGCTGTTTTCACATAACATCACAATCCTGGATTCGAAAAAGTTCGGCTACAACCAGTCAATCATGATATTAGTATTTGTTGTACTGGGCGGCATAGGTAATATCAGGGGTTCAATAATAGCAGCTGCAATACTTACGCTGCTTCCCGAGTACCTGAGATTCCTGGAAAATTATCGCATGCTGATATATGCGGTGGTCCTGATTATTATAATGATAATTAACTGGAACCCGACCTGCATTGCATGGCGTAAAAAGTACTCGATCAGGAATTTACTTAGTGCAATAAATAAGAAGAAGGAGGCTTGAGGATATGGCGATGCTGTCTGTTAAAAACTTAAGCCTGTCCTTTGGAGGCTTAACTGCTGTAGATTCCTTTTCAATTAATATAGAAAAGGGCGAGCTGTACGGGCTTATCGGACCGAACGGAGCAGGGAAGACCACGGTCTTCAACCTTCTGACAGGAGTATATAAACCCGACAGAGGTCAGATATTCCTGGAAGACGCCAATATTACGGGGAAAAGTACAATTGAGATTAGCAAGGCTGGTATTGCAAGAACCTTTCAGAATATTCGGCTGTTTAAAAATATGTCGGTGCTGGATAATGTGAAAACCGGCCTTCACAACAATTACAGATATTCAACAGCTTCAGGGATATTGCGGCTGAGNNCTTTAAGACTGAAAAGGCTATGACTGAAAAAGCCTATGAGCTGCTTGAGGTGTTTGACCTTAAGAAGGATGCAGGTCTGCTTTCGTCAAATCTGCCGTACGGTAAACAGAGAAAGCTGGAGATAGCCAGGGCCTTGGCTACCAATCCCAAGCTGCTCTTGCTTGATGAGCCGGCAGCAGGGATGAATCCGGCAGAGACGGAAGAGCTTATGAAGACAATAACTATTATTAGGGATAAATATGATCTGACTATTTTGCTTATAGAGCATGACATGAAACTTGTGGCAGGCATTTGTGAAAAGATATTTGTTCTTAACTTCGGTATGGAACTGGCCAATGGGCTGCCCCAGGACGTACTTAACAATCCTGAGGTAATAAAGGCTTATTTGGGCCAGTAGCATGCCCTGTGTTAAATCATATCTGGAGGAATTAATATGGCATTGCTTGAGGTTAAAGACCTGCAGGTTTATTACGGAGTGATACAGGCTGTCAAGGGCGTATCCTTTACGGTAGAAGAGGGAGAGATAATTGCCCTTATTGGCGCAAACGGAGCCGGCAAGACTACCATACTCCATACAATCAACGGTTTAATAGAAGCAAAAGGCGGGGAAATTCTATTTGAAGGCGCCAATCTGCAGAAGATACCTGCCCATAAAATAGTATCACTCGGTATTGCGCATGTACCGGAGGGAAGACGGGTATTTTCCCAGCTTACCGTGTATGACAACCTTTTGATGGGAGCATATACACGCAGCGATAAATCGGAGATAGCCAATTCCCTTGAAAGGGTTTATACAAGATTTCCAAGGCTTAAGGAACGCAGGAACCAGTATGCGGGGACCTTGAGCGGGGGAGAGCAGCAGATGCTGGCAATGGGAAGGGCTTTAATGTCCTCTCCCAGGATATTGCTTATGGATGAGCCCTCTATGGGACTTTCACCCATTCTTGTGGAGGAAATATTTGATATTATTAATGAAATCAATAAAAGCGGTACCACCATTCTTCTGGTTGAGCAAAATGCAAGAAAGGCTTTGTCGGTTGCGAACCGTGCATATGTGCTGGAAACAGGAAAAATTGTACTGGAGGGCGACGCACGATACCTGATGAATGACGAATCAGTTAAAAAGGCATATTTGGGTGAGTAGGCAATACAACTCTTAAAGGAGGTTGATATTGATATGGATAAAAGCAAATATGTTATTACAATAGCGAGAGGATACGGAAGCGGCGGTAGGACTATCGGAAGAATGCTTGCGGCTGAATTGGGTATTAATTTCTACGACAGGGAGCTGTTAAGGCTTGCCTCCGATGACAGCGGCATAAATGAGGAACTATTTGCAAAGGCGGACGAGAAGCTTAAAAAAAGCCTGCTGTTTAAGATTGCAAGAAAGGAATATAAGGGCGAGCTTATTCCGCCCGACAGTGATGATTTCGTATCTAATGACAATCTGTTCAATTACCAGGCAAAAATTATTAAGGAGCTTGCTGCTACGGAATCATGTGTAATTGTAGGGCGCTGCGCCGATTTTGTCCTTAAGGACTATGACAATGTGGTAAGGCTTTTCATACACGCACCTTTGGATAGCTGCATAAAGACCTTGAAGGAGATGTACGGTACCTCCGAAAAGGAGGCAGTAAAGCAGATAGCTTCTATTGACAAGCACAGAGCGGAATACTATAAATATTATACGGGCAGGGACTGGCAGGATGCAGAAAATTATGACCTCTGCCTTAATACGGCCATGCTGGGATTTGAAAAATGCGTGGAAATAGTCAAGGCATATCTGGATATTCGTTTCAGGTAGGCTAAGAAGAATAGTGATAATATGGAAGGCGGGAGCAGGATGATATCAAAGAGCATGGAGGGGCTGGTAAAAAACAGCTCCGTTATCAGGGCAATGTTTGAGGAAGGAAAGCGTCTGGCGAGCATTTACGGTGAGGAGAATGTTTATGACTTCAGCCTCGGTAATCCCAGTGTTGCCCCTCCTGCAGGAGTAAAGGAAGCTCTCCTTAAGGTGTTAAACGGGGAGGACGATAAGCTCATACACGGCTATATGAATAATTCCGGATATGAGGATGTAAGGGAAAGGATAGCAGAATCCATAAACAAGCTATTCGGCACCTCCTTCAGTCAAGATAATATAGTAATGACAGTGGGAGCGGCAGGAGGACTTAATGTTATACTTAAGTCGCTTATTGATCCCGGGGATGAGGTTGTGGTATTTGCTCCGTTTTTCGGGGAGTACCGCAATTATATCAGCAACTTCGACGGCAAGCTTGTTGTGATTTCACCGGATATCGCAAGCTTTCAACCCAACCTTGCAGAGCTTGAGGAAAGGCTTTCACCAAAAACCAAGGCTGTAATAGTCAATACTCCCAACAATCCAACCGGGGTTATATATTCGGAGGACACCATAAAAAAACTTGCAGATATATTAAATAGGAAGCAAAAGGAGTATGCCTCCTCAATATACCTGATTTCCGATGAACCCTACAGGGAGCTTGCATATGATCAGGCAGAGGTCCCCTACCTAACAAAGTATTATGATAATACGATAGTAGGGTATTCATTCAGCAAATCCTTATCCCTTCCCGGGGAAAGAATCGGATATCTTGTCATACCCGATGAGGCTGATGCTTCTGAGGAGATTAAGGCGGCAGCTAATGTGGCCAACCGTATACTCGGCTTTGTGAATGCACCCTCGCTTATTCAAAGAGCCCTTATGCATTGCCTTGATTCAGGGGTGGATGTTGAAGCTTATAACCGCAACAGGCTTCTTTTATACAATTCCCTGATATCATACGGATATAGCTGCATAAAGCCCCAGGGGGCATTCTATCTGTTCATAAAATCATTGGAGCCTGATGACACAGCATTTTGCAATGCGGCTAAAAGGCATAACATACTTATAGTACCGGGCACCTCGTTCGGTTGTCCCGGCTTTGCAAGAATTGCATATTGCGTAGATTATGACATGATAACCAGATCGCTTCCGGGTTTTAAAAAATTAGCGGAGGAATACGGCCTTAAGCAATAAGGACGTAAAATAATAATATGAAGCCTTGGGAAAATAATATCAGAAAAATTAAGCCATATACTCCGGGTGAACAACCCGGTGTTAAGGATATAGTAAAGCTGAACACCAATGAGAATCCTTTTCCTCCCGCACCGGGTGTTATGAAGGCGCTGAAGGGTATGGATCCCGACAGCTTGAGACGTTACCCGGACCCTTCCATCAGGCTGCTTACAGCTGAGCTGGCCCGCTTCTATAAGCTTGAGGAGGACATGGTATTTGCAGGAGTGGGCTCGGATGACGTACTTGCTATGGCCTTCCTGGCCTTTTTCAATTCGGATAAGCCCATACTTTTTCCGGATATATCATATTCCTTCTATCCGGTTTGGTGCGATTTGTTTCACATTCCTTATGAGACTCCTCCTCTTGACGAGAATTTTAAGATTAACAGGAAGGATTACTATAAGGAAAACGGCGGTGTTGTAATTGCAAATCCCAACGCCCCGACAGGCATATGTGAGGATTTATCCTTTATTGAGGATATATTAAGCCACAATAAGGATTGTATTGTTATTATAGATGAAGCATATATAGACTTTTCAGGTAAGGATTCGGCTGTAGGGCTTATTCACAAGTACGACAACCTGATTGTTGTCCAGACATTTTCCAAGGCCCGTTCCATGGCTGGTATGAGGATCGGATACGCCATGGGAAATCCAGTGCTGATAAAAGCACTTAATGATGTTAAGTATTCCATCAACTCTTACACCATGAATTCAACTGCCATAATAGCAGGGGTCGAAGCGGTCAGGGATGCGGAATACTGCAGGAATGCAATTGAGAAAATAATAAAGGAAAGAGCAAGGTCTGAAGAGCAGTTTAAGCAGCTTGGCTTTACTTTCACGGAATCGGGTTCGAATTTTCTGTTTGTAACCCACAGGACACTCCCGGCATCGGAGATTTTTAACGCTTTAAGGGAGAATAATATATATGTAAGATATTTTAACGCTCCGAGAATAGATAATTATCTTCGGGTTTCAATCGGAAAGCCGGAGGATATGGACAAATTATTTGCATTTTTAAAGGAATATATAGAATCAAGAAACGCTTGATTTGGTTTATTACTCTTGGTCAATATATTACGGTTATTTATAATTATACATATAAATAACTTTATGTTATGTATGTTCAAGGATGTATTGTGGGGGAATAATCATGAGAATCTTAATTGCTGAGGATGATTTTGCCAGCAGGAAGTTCATGCTTCGTTTCTTATCAATGTACGGAGAGTGTGACGTTACGGTTGATGGAAGCGAAGCAGTGCAGGCTTTTGAGATGGCGCTTGAGTCCAATGAGGGTTACGATTTGGTATGCCTTGATATTATGATGCCGGGTGAGGACGGTTATCAGGCATTAAAAAAGATCAGGGAGATTGAAGACAGGATGAATCTTCCTGAGAATAAGAGAGCAAAGATTATCATGACCACAGCCCTGAATGAGAAAAGAAATGTTACTAAGGCCTTTGACTTAGGCTGCAATGCATATGCCGGAAAACCCATTGACCAGGAGAAATTCAGGAATGTACTTAAAAAGCTTGAACTAATATAAAGGGTGAGCATATTGGAGATTTACCGGAAGGAGCTTGACAAGATAATTGAAGAAATAACTAAGAGCAACAGGACTCCATCCCTTCTGATTCACAGCTGCTGCGCTCCATGCAGCAGTTATGTGCTGGAATATCTTTCTGCATTTTTCAAAATCACTGTTTTTTACTTCAATCCCAATATATACCCCGAGGATGAATACTTAAAAAGGCTTGAGGAACAAATCAGGCTTATAAACAGTATGCCGTTATCTAATCCTGTAAGCTTAAGGGTTGGTGAATACCGTCCGGAGACCTTTTATGAGTATATAAGGAGTTACGAGGATGAGCCGGAAGCAGGTGAAAGATGCTTCAGATGCTACAGGCAAAGACTTGAGGAAGCAGCACGGCTTGCCAGAGAAGAAGGCTTTGATTACTTTACAACCACCTTATCGGTAAGCCCTCATAAAAACGCCGTGAAGCTGAATGAAATCGGAAACGACATAGCAAAGGATATGGGCGTCTCATTTCTTCCCTCCGATTTTAAAAAGAAGAACGGATATAAGCGTTCCATCGAGCTTTCAAAGCAATACGGACTATACCGCCAGGACTATTGCGGATGCATATATTCCTTGCGGGATAGACAGAAGGCAAGCAATTCTTAGGTATTGAGCAAATCAGATGCGATACTATTATCAAGGAAAGGGCAATTGCTCCCCGTAGATGCACATTGTGTGTGAGGGGAGTGGCTGCCCTTTATTAATATCATATCTGTTATTGTGCTACAGCACCTTTTATGCGTTCTGATTGCTGCAATCTTTTTGCCATCCCTGCATATTGACAAATAAAATGCGTAGGAATATACTAACTAAATGGATGACAAATGATAATTATTATCAATTAGGATTTTCCATTAGAGGCATTTTTATGAAAGCGGGGCAAATTTATTATGACATTAAAGGATGCGAGGATTGGCGGCTCGTACATAATCGGCTCAATGGAGCTGGATGCAGTTACTTTGCAGAGGCTGGGGGCAATGGGCATGACAAGGGGAACCGGAGTGAGGCTCTTAAACCGCAACAGAGAGGGTACCGTGATTATAATGGTCCGGGGCAGCAGGCTGGCTCTTGGTAAGGGCATAACAGGATCAATACTGGTCAGGGAGGCATAATATGAAGAAGGAATTGCTTGTCGGTTTTGTCGGAAATCCCAACTGCGGGAAAACAACACTCTTTAATGCTTATACCGGAGCCAACTTAAAGGTTGCCAACTGGCCGGGAGTAACCGTTGAGAAAAAGGAAGGGGCCTTTAAATACCATGATATACGCTTCAGGCTCGTGGATTTGCCCGGAATATACAGTCTGACCTCCTATTCGTTGGAGGAAAGACTGACCAGGGAATTCATTATGGATTCCAATGTTGACGTGATAGTTAATGTGGTGGATGCTTCATGCCTTGAGAGGAACCTTTTCCTGACGCTGCAGCTTATAGAGCTTGGCAGGCCGGTTGTTGTGGCGTTGAATATGATGGATATTATTGAGGAAAGGGGTATGGAGATAGATCTCCATCGCCTTCCGGAGATGCTGGGCGTTCCGGTGGTGCCGGTTTCGGCCAGAAAGCGTTCGGGACTTGAGATACTTATGCACACAGTTGCCCATCATGCGGATAAGGTGTCGGATTATAACCTGGAGCACCATCATGGCAGCAGGATGGAAAAGAAGCAAAACGGGCAGAGACACAGACATGAGCATCACGATGAGCATGCGGTGGTATACAGTGATAAAATAGAGGATTTGATTGATGAGATAAGTGAAAGCTTAAGAAAGCGGTACGGCCTTAGGGATAATCTGCGCTGGCTGTCCATCAAGCTGCTTGAAAAGGATGAAGCGGTTATGATGAAATATCCGGTAAGCTTCAGCAGTGCCGCTTATAAAAATTATGAGGAAGACATTATCAACCAGAAATATGATTTTATTGAAGAGATAATAGAAGAGGTGCTGGTGAACAAATCACGCCGGGTTGCTGCTACCGACAAGGTTGACAGGGTGCTTACCAACCGTTTTCTCGGACTGCCGATATTCCTCGGTATAATGGCGGTTGTATTTTTTCTTACCTTTATAATAGGGGATATGCTGAAAGGAGTTTTTGAAGCCGGACTTGGGGCATTTTCCGGGGCAGCGGCAGGCTTTCTGGAATATATAAATGCCGGAAGCTTCATAACCTCGCTGATAGTGGACGGAATTATTGCAGGTGTAGGTGGAATACTGACATTCTTACCTAATATATTTATTCTTTTCCTTGCCCTGGCATTTCTTGAGGACAGCGGCTATATGTCCCGGGTTGCTTACGTAATGGATGGCATCATGGGAAAGATAGGCCTTTCGGGAAAGGCGTTTATACCAATGCTTCTGGGCTTCGGCTGTACGGTTCCGGCAATTATGGCAACCAGATCCCTTGATAATATCAAGGACAGACGAAGAACCATATTAATTACCCCTTTCATGTCATGCAGTGCAAGGCTTCCGATATATGTGCTTTTTTCAGGAATGTTTTTTGGAAGGTATGCTGCGCTGGCAGCTTTTTCAATGTACATCATAGGTATTGCCACCGCTATATGTGCAGCCTTCTTTATGAACAGCAACAGCAGCAAAGCGGCACATAGCCCGTTGCTTATCGAGCTTCCGGAGTATAAGGCTCCGAATTACAGAACAATTCTGATATATGTATGGGAAAAGGTGAAGGATTATCTCACAAAAGCAGGAACAACAATTTTCCTTGCCTCTGTGATTATCTGGTTCATCCTGAATGTGGGGCCTATGGGTGTGGTTAATGATATGTCTGAAAGCTTCGGAGCCATGCTCGGTAAGGCCATTGCCCCGGCACTTAAGCCTGCGGGCCTTGGTATGTGGCAGGTTGTTGTAGCCTTAATTTCGGGGATTGCTGCAAAGGAAGTGGTTGTATCCAGCTTCAGCGTTCTCTTTGGAATTGCCAATATAAACTCCCCCGAGGGAGCGGCGGCTCTGGCAGGTATACTCGAAGGAATGGGATTCGGAGCGCTTAACGCTTATTCACTGATGGTCTTCTGCCTGCTGTACATTCCCTGTGCGGCAACCATCGGCGTAATCCAGAGAGAGATGCATTCTGCCAGATGGACCATATTGACTGTGCTGTTCCAGCTTGGAGTGGCAATGCTTATGTCAACCCTGGTTTATCAGATCGGGAGCCTGTTCCTGTAAGTAATCAGAGAGGTTTTAACTTTTTTTAAAATAAAAAAGGAAATAGGGATACCTTGTAGAATATTAGTAGTATAGGTGTAAATTCGTCTAGAAAGGCATGGGTGTTATGAATAATAATCTGAACATCAGGCAGAAGCTTGAGAAAAGGGAACATGAGATACTCAGCCCCTATGCCGCTTTCTCGGATTGCTCCCGGGGAAGGGACAGGCCTGAGGAGCCATGTGATATAAGGCCTGTTTATCAGAGGGACAGGGACAGGATTATCCATTCAAAAGCATTCAGAAGACTCAAGGATAAAACCCAGGTTTTTCTTGCTCCGGAAGGAGATCATTATCGAACCAGGCTCACCCATACCCTGGAGGTTTCACAAATTGCCAGGACCATTGCCAAGGCGCTGAGGCTTAATGAGGATTTAACGGAAGCCATTGCACTGGGGCATGACCTTGGCCATACGCCCTTCGGACATGCCGGGGAGAGAGCGCTTAACAGGATTTGCCCCATCGGCTTTGAACATCATATGCAGAGCTTAAGAGTGGTGGAGCTGCTTGAAAAGCACGGCGAAGGACTGAACCTGACATGGGAGGTCAGGGACGGCATCAAAAATCATCAGACAGAGGGAAGGCCTGCAACCCTGGAAGGCAGGANNTGCCTACATAAACCATGATATTGATGATGCTATAAGGGGTAAAATCATCACGGAAGAGGATATTCCGAAGGACTATACGGACATTCTCGGACATAGCTTGGGTGAAAGGCTGAATACCTTAATCCATGATATAGTATCCAACAGTGAGAATAAAAACGACATAATCATGTCGCCCGAAGCAGAAACAGCCATGAGGAATTTGAGAAGCTTCATGTTTTCCAGCGTGTACCTCAATAAAAAGGCAAAGAGCCAGGAGGAGCAGGCAGAAAGACTTCTTGAGCATTTATTTGATTATTATGAAAAGAATCTCAACGAGCTCCCGGAGGAGTTTTACATCCGGATGGAGAAGATGAACGAGCCATCATATCAGGTGGTATGCGACTATATTGCCGGAATGACGGATCGTTATGCGGTTGCAAAATTCAAGGAACTGATGATTCCTTCTGCATGGAGTGTCTACTGATTTAAAGGAAGGTGGCATTAATGTATTATCCTGACGAGCTTGTTGAAGAGGTCAGAGCAAGAAGCGACATAGTCAATGTAATCGGTTCTTACATAAGATTGCAGAAGAAGGGCAGCAGCCATATGGGCTTATGTCCTTTTCATAATGAGAAGACCCCGTCCTTTTCTGTAAGCGCATCCAGGCAGATATATCACTGCTTTGGCTGCGGAGTGGGCGGAAATGTGTTCACCTTCATTATGGAATATGAGAATTATACCTTTGTAGAAGCCTTAAAGCTTCTGGCTGAAAGAGCCGGGATTGCCCTTCCGGAGAGAGAGTATACCGAGGAGGAAAGAAGGCAGGCCGACTTAAGAAGCCGGCTTTTCGAGGTGAATAAGAAGGCGGCAAAATATTTCTACTACCGGTTGAAATCTCCGGATGGTGAGGCGGCGCGCAGGTACCTGGCAGGCAGGAGCTTATCGGAGGATATTATTAAGCAATTCGGCCTGGGCTATGCCAGCAAATACAGTGACGACCTTTATAAGTATTTAAAGGGAGAGGGCTATGACGACGGGTTTCTTAAAACCTCCGGGCTTATTTCCTTTGATGAGGTAAGAGGTGCACATGATAAATTCTGGGACCGCGTTATCTTTCCGATTATGGATATCAACAACAGAGTCATCGGATTCGGCGGCAGAGTCATGGGCAAATCGGCCAATGAGCTTGCAAAATATCTCAATTCACCCGAAACCTCAATATTTAACAAGGGCAGGAGCTTATATGCGCTGAACCTTGCAAGAAGGTCAAAGGAGCCGTATTTTTTAGTATGTGAAGGGTACATGGATGTCATAACCCTTCACCAGGCCGGCTTTTCGAATGCGGTTGCAGCCCTCGGAACGGCTCTGACAAGCTTCCATGCCAACCTGCTTAAACGGTACAAGACGGAAGCGGTGCTGACCTTTGACAGTGATGAAGCTGGCATACAGGCGTCGTTAAGGGCAATACCCTTACTCAAGGAAGCAGGGATGACCGTAAAGGTATTGAATATGGAGCCTTACAAGGATCCCGACGATTTCATTAAGGCCCTCGGCACAGAGGAATTTAAGAAGCGGATAGAGCAGGCAAGGAACAGCTTCTTCTTTGAAATTGAGGTTATGCAAAGGGAGTATGATTTGAACGACCCTGAGCAAAAGACCAGATTCTTTCAGGAAATAGCAAGGAAGCTGACAGGATTTTCTGATGAGCTGGAGAGGAATATATATATTGAAGCGTCAGCTAAAACCTATAATATAGGTGTGGACATGCTTAGGAAGCTGGTGGACAGGCTTGCGCTCACTATGTATACGGCAGCCCCGGAGGCAAAAGTGTTCGGAAGGGAAGCATACAAGAATAAAAAGCCCTCGGAGGAGGGGTTATTCAGAGCACAGAGCCTGCTGCTGACCTGGCTTTCCGAGGATGAAGCCCTGTTTAATATTTTAAGGGATGTGTTAGGTCCGGAGGATTTTACCGAGGGAATTTGTACCCGGGTTGCACAGTATATGTATGAACAGCATGAAATGGGGCAGAAGGTGGAGCCCGCCGGAATTATTAGCAGATTTGAGAGCATGGAGGAGCAGTCCGAGGCATCTCTGGTATTTGCCCTTGATATCCCCGGAGAAATGACGGGGGCCATTCGGCAAAAGGCACTTATAGATACAGTATGCCGCGTCATGGAAAACAGCCTGGACAAGCAAAGCCTGCAGGCAATTGAAGATAACAATACCGTAAGGCTGCAGGAAATCATCAGGCAAAAGCTTGATCTTAGGAAAAAGGTTACGAATCTTTTATCTTAGGCAGCTTAAGTACCTGGCACTTAAGCCGGCAGCAGGAGCCGCAAAGCCCGAAAAACTGCATATTTAAGCAAATGATGGTTAGAATATAAAAGAGTTTATGAAGGAAGGATTATCTATGGACGAGAATATAATTAAATTTACGGAAAGGCTTAAGGAGCTGCTTGCCTATGCCGAAAAGAAAAGGAATGTCCTTGAATATCAGGAGGTCAATGACTTTTTTGCAGATATGGAGCTGGACCCCCAGCGGATTGAGAAAATTTATGAATACCTTGATAAGCATAATGTGGACGTTCTGAGAATTTCCGATGAGGATGAGGAAGACATCATCCTGGAAGAGGAGGAAGATATCGAACCCATAGATTTAACCATTCCCGAAGGCATAAATATCGAGGACCCCGTAAGAATGTACCTTAAGGAAATTGGAAAGGTTCCTTTGTTAAGTGCGGACGAAGAAATCGAGCTGGCCGAAAGGATGGAACAGGGGGACGAATATGCCAAGAAGCGGCTGGCTGAAGCCAACCTGCGTCTGGTGGTAAGCATTGCAAAGCGTTATGTAGGCAGGGGTATGCTTTTTCTTGACCTGATCCAGGAGGGCAATCTGGGCTTGATAAAAGCGGTGGAGAAGTTCGATTACCGCAAGGGCTTCAAGTTCAGCACTTATGCCACATGGTGGATAAGGCAGGCAATCACAAGAGCAATAGCGGATCAGGCCAGAACCATCCGCATACCTGTCCATATGGTTGAAACAATAAATAAACTGACCCGGGTACAGAGGCAGCTTTTACAGGAGCTGGGCAGGGAGCCTACCCCGGAGGAGATTTCCGAGCAAATGAATATGTCTGTGGACCGCGTCAGGGAGATTCAGAAGATATCACAGGAGCCTGTTTCTCTTGAGACGCCCATAGGCGAGGAAGAGGACAGCCATCTGGGTGATTTCATTCAGGATGATAATGTTCCGGTGCCTGCCGATGCGGCTGCCTTTACTTTACTTAAGGAACAACTTGTTGAAGTCCTTGGCACTCTGACTGAGAGGGAGCAGAAGGTGCTGAGGTTAAGATTCGGTCTTGATGACGGACGAGCCCGCACCCTTGAGGAGGTTGGCAAGGAGTTTAATGTAACGAGGGAGCGTATACGTCAGATTGAAGCAAAGGCTTTAAGAAAGCTGCGTCATCCAAGCAGGAGCAGGAAGCTTAAGGATTATCTGGAATAAGGGGAATAAGAGCATGCATTTGTCAAAGAGGCTGCAGGCGGTAGCAAATATGGTCACTCCGGGCTTGAGAGCTGCGGATGTGGGATGTGATCATGCATATGTACCTATATATCTGGTGCAAAACAATATTTCACCCGCATGTATTGCCATGGATATTAACCAGGGCCCGGTAAACAAGGCGCGGAAGAATGTTATAAAGTATGGTTTGCAGGATAAAATCGAGGTAAGAAAATCCGACGGCCTTAAGGAGCTTTCTCCGGATGAGGCGGATGCATTGATTATTGCAGGCATGGGCGGAGAGCTTATGCTGAGCATTTTGTCCGAGCGACAGGATATAGTAGCCGCAGTCAGTGAACTCATACTTCAGCCCCAGGCAGCGATCTACCTTGTCAGGGAAGCTATGGAGGGTTATGGCTTTGTGATTACCAGGGAGAACATGCTGACGGAGGACGGGAAGTTCTATGTCTGCATGAAGGCGGAGGCTAAGGCATCCGTTAAGGACAGTCATGCCTATGAACTTACTGCGAGAGAGCATAAATATTTCGGAAGGCTGCTGCTTGAACAAAGGCATCCGGTACTGCATAGCTTTCTTAATAAGGAACGTAAGCAGTGTGAGGAAATATATGAGGAGTTAATACGATTTCCCACTGAGCAATCTTTAATGAGGCAGGGCGAGATTATTGAAGAAATCAAGCTGATTGACCTTGCCCTTAAGTACTTTGAGCAGCATTAAGGAGGATTAAGGAGGATATCTGATGAAGCTGGTAAAGGTAAAGGTTAACGGACGGATAAGGGAGTATCCTGCAAATACAAGCCTTAAGGCAATAGCAGACGATTACAGGGAGGAATATGATAATGATATAATACTTGCCTTTGTCAATAATAAGCTGAGGGAGCTGTTCAAAACAGTTGACAAGGACTGTGAAGTACGTTTTGTGACCACGGAGGAAAATACCGGGCACAAAACCTATGTAAGAGGAATGATACTTGTTATGCTGAGGGCCTTCTATTCGGAGCTGGGGGCCGATAATATCAAGAAGATTTCGCTTGAATACACTATAGGCAACGGCTTATATTGCGATTATGAGGGGAATATCCCCTTGACGCAGGAGCTTATATCGGCTGTCAGGAAGCGCATGCAGGAGCTCGTGGACAGGGATATCCCTATAAATAAGAGAAGTATTGGGACCGATGATGCAATATCCCTGTTCGCAAAATACAGGATGTATGATAAGGAAAAGCTGTTCAAATTCAGGAGGGTATCAAAAACCAATATCTACAACCTGGACGGCTTTGAGGATTATTATTACGGATATATGCCCCCAAGCACGGGAATGCTGAAGTATTTTGATCTTATGCTGTATGACGAGGGCTTTCTTCTCCTGCTTCCCAATGAAAAGTCGCCTGCAGTTATAGAAGACTTTGTCCCGCAAAAGAAGCTTTTTTATACATTGAAGGAATCCAACCAGTGGGCAAGGATGATGGGTATTGAAACCGTCGGCGCCTTGAATATGGCCATAGCGCAAGGCAAGATAAATGATCTGATATTGGTGCATGAAGCACTACAGGAGAAGAAAATTGCACGAATTGCGGAGGCGGTCAGGGAATCCGGGAAGCAGTTCGTAATGATAGCCGGACCTTCCTCATCGGGTAAGACCACATTCTCGCACAGGCTTGCAATTCAGCTTAAGGCCCATGGGCTGATTCCCCATACAATTGCTGTGGACAATTATTTTGTCAACAGGGAACAGACGCCGAAGGATGAGAACGGCAATTATGATTTCGAGCACCTTCATGCAATAGACCTGGAGCAGTTTAACAGGGATTTGACTGATCTTATGGGAGGGAAGACGGTTGACATCCCGGTATTCAACTTTATTACCGGAAGAAGGGAATATAAGGGCAACTGTCTGACGCTGGGTCCGGAGGATATACTGGTTATCGAAGGGATACACGGTCTTAATGACGAATTATCATATTCCCTGCCCAGGGATAAGAAGTATAAGGTATATATCAGTGCACTTACACAGCTTAATATAGATGAACATAACAGGATATCCACTACCGACGGCAGGCTGCTGAGAAGAATGGTCAGGGATGCCAGGACCAGGGGCGCATCGGCAAGGGATACTATTGCCATGTGGCCGTCGGTGCGCAGGGGCGAGGAGCAGAATATATTCCCGTTCCAGGAGGATGCCGATATTATGTTTAACTCGGCTCTGATATATGAGCTGGCGGTGCTGAAGATATATGCGGAGCCTATTTTGTTCGGCATTGACAGGAATTGCGAAGAATATGTAGAAGCCAAGAGATTACTAAAATTTTTAGATTATTTTATCGGGACACCCGGAGACATGGTTCCTAATAATTCGATACTCAAGGAGTTTATCGGAGGAAGCTGTTTTAAGGTTTGAGCAGCACTGTAAGCCGGGTTCTGTCGTGAATGGCCATCTAT
>DCTS01000106.1 GCA_002329645.1 Lachnoclostridium sp. UBA1434
GGAAAAAATATATTCTTGAAAATTATATCCCTGGGAAAGCCATAACTCCAAAAAGTTCTAAAGAAGATATCCGCTGGGCCCAGGATAAACTTAATGCTGTTATGCCTTCAATCTTCGGCAAAACAGCATTAAGTTTATCCTGGGCCCAGCGGATATCTTCTTTAGAACTTTTTGGAGTTATGGCTTTCCCAGGGATATAATTTTCAAGAATATATTTTTTCCCTGTAAATTCACATACGCCCTTACATATCTCCTGGGCACATTCCTTCCAGTAGTCTTTATTTGCCATAAGGTTTACAGCTTCATTCTCGTTTGTCATGAATGCCAATTCACACAGGATAGCCGCCTTGGTATTCATGTTCTTGCAGTTCACCATAGCAAAAGCTTCTGCATTTACTCCCCGGTTTTTCTGCTTACTTCCTCCGACCAGATGCTTAAGGACCGTTTCGGCCAGCTTTTTGGATTCTGCAGGATATTTGTTATGGATATATACACCCACACCCTCTGCAGAATTGAAAGTCTTGCCGTCGCCGTAAGCATTAAAATGAATAGAGATACTATAGTCGCACTTTGCCTGTTTTATGGCCTGCTGTCTTGCGGCCAGCTCGGTATCCGGATCATCATAAGCATTATCATCATTAAATCCTGTCTGCATAGTGCTAAATCCGCACCGCTGCAGCTCCTGTATCAGCAAAAATGCTACGCCTACATTAGCATAATGTTCTCGATACTGCTCTCCTTTTTTGATATCAGGCTTTCCATCCTTGTCGATATCAACTGCTACCGGCATAGGAGGCGTGCGATTTCCGGGTGTACTGCTGCCATGACCGGCATCAACATTAATAAGCATAACGCATCACCTTCCAAATTAATCTTTACTTATTATGGTTTATCTCTTAATCTTCTTTTTTATATTATTAATATATATAAAAAAGAGCCTTTTGGCTCCTGATTTCTTTGGATTACACCCCGTCCGGAATAATTATTACTTATACAGAACCTTTATACTTCATTAATGCTCCACTTTCTATAACAAAATCTGACGAGGTATCTCTTTCCTCCGCCTTTACTGTATGGAAAATCTCATCGCTGTTATCACTGCAGCCCCTCTCATATTATTCGTGATATTTATATTGGCGAAGGATATACTCCGAACATGTAGTGCAATCAGAGGGATTGTAACTTTTGCCCTCCAGATGACAATAATCCGGGCACTGCCAAGGGGTTTCCTCGTTACAGCCGCCGGAAACATTTTCAAGCTCATCATCAGAAACCTCGCTGTTGTTTGGATGGAGCTGCGCAAACAGGGCTTTAGCTTTTTCCTCTGTCAGTCCATGCCCCGTTTCTTTTGCATAGGCGAGCAGTTCCTCTGCGCTCTAGAATTTCTTTTCCTTTGTGATTTGTTCTTTGGTTAAAATGATGCTTTCCTCCTTAGATTAATTTTCTATGTTAAAAAGTTTGTACTGTACATTTATAACCCTTGAAGATTTGCTTTAGCCTTTCAGGATAGCCTTTCCGAAAGAAAAGACATTTTGACGGATCAACTCCGAGCTTATCTCCTGTCAGTGCAAGGGCAATCGCGCGACATCCGCCGCAGCAATAAGGAAACCACTCACATGAAGCACATTCGGGATTCTGCTCCTTCAGAGTTTTCACGGTAGTGCATACCTCTGATAAATATTTGCTTTCACTTAACAGCTTTTGCAGACCATCCGTTTTTACATTGCCGAGGATATCATTACGCTTTTCATAGTATCCGGACATTTGGTGGCAGGGAAACAGATTTCCGTTTGCGGCTATGGCGACCATACCTCTGTTTCCTTTACAAACCGGAAATGTATCCCGGTATTCCCCTGCGCTGTATTCAATTGCACGGGGATGGTACTGCTTTTCTTTTTTAAAAACATGCAAAAACTGCCAGATGTCAATATCCATTGAACAATCGGTTTTTATGTATTTGCTGCAGAAGGCGAGCATAGAATCAAAATATTCCTCAATCGACAGGCAACTGTCTCCGGCATTTTCAAGCCATCGGGGGGCCTCTGTTGTGCGGATGATTCGCATTTCACGGACTCCTAAGCTGTCCAGAAGCAGCGCAGTCGGAAAAATGGAATCAAGATTCAGCCGATGCACATTTGTCTGTGCTTTTACGTCAAAGCCGTTCTCAACACACAGTTTTATTGCTGCAAGCGCCTCTTTTTCTGCTCCAATACGGTTTCGCAGCCAGTCATGATGCCCAATTCCGTCAAATGAAATCTTCATGAGCGGATGGCACCCGATCTCTTTCAATTCATTAAGTACCTCCTGCGTCAGAAAATAACCGTTGGTATTAAGCTCATAAACATACATTTCATGTGCATAGATGCTCTTGATAATCTCAATAAAGTGCGGGTGTATCATCGGTTCTCCACCTGTTATGGTGAAACCATTGATGCCGCATTTTTCTGCCTCACTGATCAGTTTTTCAGCCTCATCAAGCGTAAACTCGCTCTGTAACCTTGCATTATCAGTCGCATTGAAGCAATGCAGACAGTTAAAATTGCATCTGCCGGTAATCATCCAGTTTACTGCGGGGAAATAGCGGTTATTGTAATAATGTGCTTTTTGCCAATCGGTAAGTGATTCGCTGGTTGTCGGGTGAATTAGTCCTCTGTTTATAAGCTCCTTTGACAGCTCATTTTCCGGCAGATCATGCTTTCCGTCACAAAGTATTAAAAAATAAAATTCATCCTTTGTCAGCCTTGCCGCATCGCGCAAGCCCTTTCTATAATAGGAAAACGGGACACGCTGCCACGAACGAAGGGCAATGTCACGGTTCAGTATATACCTCATCCTGTTATTTTTTAACCCCCTTATATTTTATTTCTAAGATTCTTTATACGCATGAATTAAATATGTGGGCTGATTTTTTTATTATTTATGATTATATGTTTTCGTCGAGTCTTTGTCGTGCAACTAATTCGGAGAAAAAGCTTCCTTTGGCCGGATCATTCATATATAGTTCCTTTCGCGGCCGGACAACCTTCGGTCATTGATTACTTACATATACAAGCATTATACTTCCAGCCGTAAATATAGTCAATTTTTGCGATAAAAGAATAAATAAAAAGGGTACAGACCCGGGACTGGTGCATAATGGAGCTGACAAAAGTGACGGATTCGGTCAACAGCCCCTTTTTGTAAAGCAAAATACTTATTGTATATGTTTTCAAGTTCGGCTATAACTGCTTTAAATCTTTCATGTTCTCGTATCGGTGCAAAAATCTCTCTGGATACCGCTTCACCGTCGAGTATTTCCGGAAGTACCATATCTCGCGAATCACGTGCTAACGGCAACCTGTTTGCTGTTTCAGCAGCTTTTTCTTTATCACCTGTTTCTTTATAACCACGTGCCAGAACCTGAAGCGTACGAAAACGTAAATTGTCATCTGTGCAATCACTTAAAATACGTTATAATTATTTTACAAGCGTTTGTAGTTATATTATAAAATACGAAGGAATCAACATCAATGAACAATCATTTGTTGTTCATTCAACTATTGGTTGTAGGTAAAGTGCTCGTGCCTTTAAAATATAGAGGTTCATAACGCAGGCTATGAACCTTTATAATTTGCAGATGCTCTGTTAACCTTCCCCTCCTTAATATAAATTGTAAAGTGAAATTCAATCCAACTTTCCCCTTTTATAAACGAAATTTACATGATATACTGCTTATATAGATCTTTACCATAGACGAAGGGGTACACGCATGAATGCATACTGCATGAACTGCATTATATCAAGACAATTGGAAAACATTAAGGATTTTGAGGACGAAGCCCTTAAGGCCGATTACATGAAAGAAGTTATGAGAATCATTATTCAGGCTGATAACGGCACCCGTACACCTGAGCTGTTTGAGCTTATTGATGAACTATATATGAAATACTTTGGCGCTCAATATGATTATAAATCCTTAAAGGATAAATATAACACTCTGATGCTTGAGAAGGAGGACTACATCTGGAGCAGGATTATAAACTCAGAGGACAGTCTTAAGGAAGCATTGAAGTATTCACAGGCAGGCAATTATATAGACTTTGCTTCAGGTAATCTGGATGATGATAAAATAGACCGGTTTATTGAGAGGGTACGCTATGAGGACGTAGACGATAATATATACCGTCAACTCATAAAGGACCTTGATAATGCCCGCCGACTTATATTTATAGCCGATAACTGCGGCGAGATTGTACTTGATAAATTATTCATAAGGTGTATAAAGGACAAATATCCATCCCTCCATATTTCCGTACTTGTTCGCGGGAAGATGGTTATAAATGATGCAACAATGTATGACGCTGATATGGTCGGCCTTACAAAGCTTGTGGATGTCATAGACAGCGGCACCGGAATTCCGGGCACAATATTAAGGAAAATAAGCCCCAGGGCCGGTGAATACATAAAAGCAGCCGATTTAATTATCTCAAAAGGGCAAGGCAACTTTGAGTCCTTAAACGGCTGCGGATTAAACATATATTATATTTTTCTGTGCAAATGTGACTGGTTCACAAGGCTTTTCGGCATGGAAAGATTCAAGGGCGTTTTTACCAATGAGCATATCCTGTTTTCAGAAACGAGATTATAATATGCATTCCATATTAAGAAGCAGAGGTTTTTTATAGTCAATGACTATATCATTCTATCTGCTTCTGTATTTTATCATTATAATATCCTTTTGGTGCCGCAGGATAATCTGAAACTTCCCATATTCGTTTAAAATAATGGTTTCTCAGGAATTTATCCGATACAAGGAAGTATTCTAAAGTACTGCCCCCATCATTAAATGTAACATCCAGATGGTAATAGTTCTTGCCAATCTCTGAAACAGGTTTGATAACTGAGCCGTCCATAAATGCAACTCCCCATTTATCATCCTTTTTAATATCAAAGTAATCATAATATACAAAGCTGCCGTCTATGATTTCAAAATGCTGGTATGCACTGTCCCATACCGGCTCAACTATATATGTCATGTCTTCTCTTACATAGCCGATTTTACCGTCCTTCGTAACTCTGGCCATTCCTCTTTCAAAAGACCCTATTGTATCATAGTCTCCTATTGCATTGCCTTTGCTATCCGTCATTGGAGTAAAATCATTATTAAGGAAATACTCCTTCCCATCCTTTTTAACCTTTACAACCGGCGGCTTGCTTTTATCGTCCTGATATGAATATGAACCGTCCGGATTCTTAATCCTTATCTGGGATGTATAGTAATTCCGATAGATATAATCATATACGGGCTCAAGAACAACCCTTCCCCTTCTGTCCAGCACCCCTTCCTTGCCGTTTTGCTTAACCACCATATACCCGTCCTTAATTGCATAAATCTCATCATAAATCGGTTCAACCAGATATTTATAGGTGCCCAGATCCAATAGTCCCGTTTTCCCGTTCACCTTCACCTCAAGTAAATTGAAGTATGACAGGTGCCCCACCGAGTCAAATACCATATCATTAATGATTTCTCCGTCCTTCGTAATCAGTATTGTTTTCCCGTCCTTTTCAGCATATTGCCAGGTCCCCAAGTCTCTTACCTCATCATACACAGGCTCAAGTATCTCCGTCCCGTTTTTGCCGAGAAGACCGTATTTATTGTCAAGCTGGATCTTACAGAGCACCTCCCGGGAATCCCAGTGCAATAATGCATCATATTTTGGTTCTATCAATGTTCCGTCATGAAGATAATAGCCGCTCTTTTCTCTATAATCATTCCCGATACTAAGTCTAACTCCATCATCCATAACAAGAACCGAGCTGTATACAGGATCAAGAATTTTATCTCTTTTAATATCATATAAACCATGTTTATAATCATTATTAGTTACTATATATCCTAAGGCCACATCATATTTGCCCGGAGAAACATAAGTATACTTTGTATCAATTACCAGCCTGCCCTTGGAGTTAAGTGCCCCATACAGCTCTTTCCCGTCAACTATATTATATACATTGGTGTACCCTGTTTCGGGTAAATTCGTATACTCAGCGACATAATCAAATTGAGGTTCTACCAGATAAGAGCCGTCCTTTTTAACAAAGCCGTATTTTCTAGTGTTTTTGTCTTCTCCAATCCCCACTATGGCAACCTCGGTTTTAGTGCCGGGTATTGTATGGAAATCCCTTGCCTCATCAAACCTTGGCTTGATAAGATAAGTGCCGTCCTTCTTAATGTATCCGTATTTTATCGGTTTATTGCCTGTTTTTACCCCTACGGCGGCAACCCCGCTGATAAAATCTCTTGCATCCTGGTATTGAGGCTTAATTATTACATTGGCTTTATTATCTATGTAGCCATAATCCCATTCTCCCCGCCACAATCCAAATACCGCCAGGCCCTCCGATAAATCTCCCACATAATCCACCTCATACTTTGAGACGGATTCCGCACCGGCAACAGATGAAGACAGTAAAATAACAAGACAAATTAGTAACAAGCACCGTTTCTTCATAAGTAATTTATCCCCTCGCATTTGTATATATATATCCAAATTTAGCATATTTTGCATGATTTTGTCAACTAAAGCAGATCATTATGGCTGGAAATATCTTTCAAGTTCCAGCACGGGGAAGATGACCGGAACCTCTTCCCCGTCTTCCTCATTCCAATACAGGATATAATCCACCCTGGCTCTTTTCGGATTATATCCTTTCTTAATATATTGCTGCAGTTCTTCCTTGAAGTATCTGGAAAAATATAATATACGGTTTCCTGATGAATCTATACATCCCTCATTGTCTGCTGTCAGTTCATCTCCGCTCTTAATTTTTTCAACCATTTCCCTTACCCTGTAAAAATATGAAAGATACACATCCTTATGGCGAAGCTGCTTTACAATATAATTGGAATCTCCGCCATCCGAATCATTATAGGTATATGTCAGACCTTCGATGGTTCCGTATCTATAATCCTTATGTATGGAAAAATAATTATTATTATAGTGTATGGCAAGGCTCTTTTTTGCCCTGGTCATACCTACATACAACAATCTCTTGTTCTCATCCGAGTTGAGAAAATAATCACTTAGCAGGATGACAACATGATCGAATTCCCATCCCTTGGACTTATGAATAGTTGAAACTGTGACAATCCCCTGATTACGATCGTAAAAGTCCTCTTCCTTTGACTCCTTAATAAATTCCAAAAAATCAGAAGCATATTTATACTGTGGATTAACAGCTTCGAAATCTTCAAAAAGACGGAGGCATAAAGGCAGATTCTTGCTCCCCTCATATTTGGCTATTGTCTGCTTCTTAGCGTATATCCATTGTTCATCGGAAATAATATGCGTTTCCCGGGTAAGCTTAAGCTGCTCAACAAAATACCGTATCTCAATCAGATGATCCAGATTAAATCCGTCATTGCTTTGAATAATCCTCGTGCGTATTCCGTTCTTCTTAATTATTGCTGCTGCCTGCAAAGCTTCCTCATTTGTCTTTGTCAGTATCGCGGTAGAGCCGTATATTCCTCTTTCTATCATGCCAAGGACAGCCGGTATTAAAAGCCTGCTGCTCTTATACTGAATAATATGTATCTGTCCGTTATCATTTTGAACAGGCATGATGGGTTGATTCTTCAGGCGATTTCCAATACTTGCAGCAAATATATTGGTCATATACACCAGATTGGGCTTGCTTCTATAATTCTCAATAAGTTCATATAACCTGGAACCCTCCAGCTTAAGCAATTCCTTCATATGCTTTGAGCTGGACCCTCTGAAGGAATATATATTCTGGTCGTCATCCCCTACGGCTATAACCCTCATGTCAGGATTCTTATCAATTAATGCATGAATAAGCGCCGCCTCATGCTCATCCATATCCTGAGCCTCATCAATTACCAGCACCATCTTTGCTATTCGTGAGGGCTCCGCTTCATTGTTATTAATGCGTTCAACCGCCTCCTTTATTACGTTATCAGATGCTTCAATAGTGCCCATACGTCCAAGCAAATCAAAGCAATATGAGTGAAATGTCTTAATCTCTATAAAATTAGCCGCATTTCCGATAAGATTAATCAATCGTTTTTTAAACTCTGTGGCAGCCGCCCTTGAAAATGTAATCATTAAAAGCTGCTCATACTTCACATCCTCCATTAGAAGCAGGGATGCCAGCTTGTGAACAAGTATTTTAGTCTTACCGCTTCCCGGACCTGCCGCAACAACAATATAGCGTGATTTATTATCATTAATAATCTTTAGCTGGGAAGGCGAAAGCTCGCCAAAAAGTCTTCGAAACTTTTCAGGCGAAAGATTTCTGGCAATTTCATCAGTCCTCGTACCCTTAAAATATTTACGAAGAAAGGAGCTATACTCCAATTTGAAGTAGTCATCTACAAACTGTAGAGCTTCCTGGTAATCCTCAAGCATTTTCTTAGCATACTCACCTACTATATGAATCATTTGTGTTTTCTGCTCATAATACTGCTTCAAATTCCGATAATCTTCCAGCTTATATCTAATCTTATTGTCCTTCTCTAAACGTTCTATGCTGATTGTGTTATAAGCTACCAGAAATCCCCCTTCGATATTAAGTGCGTTGATTCTTGAAAGATAAAAAAGCGCTCCCTCTATATCTTCGCTGGAGGCTTGCAGCATTAATAACTGCTTCTCAAAATCATATGCCTCCCTTAGCTCCAAAACGGAAAATTCAACATGGGACTCATTCCTATCATTAGTTTCATCCAGCCTATGCAGTATAAATTCAGCAATATCCCAGCGCTTCTCCATATTCTTTCTTATTATTTTCTTTGGATTCTTAAGCGAAAGCTTTACATGGTTGCGCGAATACGGTAATACCTCCCTGTTTAATATATCCTTTATTACCCAGTAATTCATCAAGGTACGGATTTTATCCGGAGTTGCTCTCTTAATACCGGCTTCCTCAGCCTTCTCATTCATTTCCTTCAGGTTAATAACAGTCTCTTCCTCCGAAAGCTCCTCAAGCAAAAATTCCTCCAATTCCCGGTAATTATGAAGTATATTCATACTTTTCACAGCTCCTCCATCCGGAAGAAATGCTGTTAAATCCTTAGCATCCGCAAGTAGCCTTATATCCCGAAGCATCTGGATTATCTTCAGTACCTGCTCCTTAGGAATCCCCAGATTATCCGAGATGTAATCAACTCTGGATTCGGCAGCTTCACCATTGCTGCTCCTTCTGCTCCTGCAAGCAATTAGGTTTTTAATTATTCTGGTTGCCTGTTGCTCCTCCTTATCATCGAAATAACCTGATTTCTTTATTTTATCTATTGCTTCCATCGCATTCCTGGCTCTGATACTGTCGGCATAAATATGCGGAATATTAAAACCCCGTTTTATATAACCGGCATCCTCAAGGGCTGCAATGGCAGCCTTCACACGACCTTCAATATTTTCTATTCTCTCATCCCATCCTGCTGCTCTGGCTATCTCAAGTGCGGAGCTTGACATTCTGGAACGTTTGTAGGTAGCATCCTTAATAACCTTCCAAATCTGCTGGATTTCTTCTAATGTTATCTTCGTCTGGTTGAGCAGCATAAAATGCTTATTCAGGTCTTCGTCGTTAAACAGGATATAGCATTCAGCGGATATATTCTGATCCCTGCCGGCACGACCGGCTTCCTGTACATAGTTCTCCAGGGAATCTGAGATATCATGGTGGATAACCATACCGATATCCTTCTTATCAACCCCCATACCAAATGCCGAGGTGGCAACCATAATATCTACATCACCCCGGATAAATGCATCCTGATTCTCACTTTTCTCCTTTTTATCCATCTTGCCATGATACGGCCTTGCCGGATATCCGTCCCTGGTAAGTCTATCCGCTAAATCTTTGGCTCGCGCAGTCCTGGAAACATATATAATTGTCGGGCATTTTTTATAAGATAAGAGATTTCTTATTTCGTTGTACTTTTCTTTATCAGCCTTTTGTATAACTGTATAT
>DCTS01000108.1:0-21161 GCA_002329645.1 Lachnoclostridium sp. UBA1434
TCGGCTACAAATATCATCATCCTGGACTTCTTCTCAACAGACTGCTTCAAGTACTTTTTACCCAGTATCTCCATGCCCCTCCGGTTGTACAGCCCTGTCATTTCATCTCTTATATACATATCCTCCAGTTTATATACCAGTCTGTTAAGCTCATTATGTATCCGAATATTCTCCAGGGCATTGCTTACATTTATAAGCCATGCCTGAAAGGTCGGCATGTATGTCTTGATTTCGTCAAAGCTTATGGCAATATAGCCAAAGCTTTTATCCTGATGGTGGAGCATAGCAAAGAAATAAAACATCGGTTTGTCATCGACAAATTCGGAGGGAATAAGCTCTCTTGCCGGAAAAGCTATTCGGTTGTTGTCAACCCGGTTCTTAAGGCCTATCTCCATCAGCATTTCATAACCCGGTATTGCATTATAGCAGCCGGCGGTCTCATCCTCTTCATTTTCATTGTAGTTTTGCCAGTCGGGCCTTAAGCACATATAAAAATCCGTAAAGCCGACATTTTCATATACATAGAATCTTAACCTGTCATATATATCATCCAGCTTTGTCAAGCCCGTAAGATCGCCTGACATATAAGCATTTCTGGCTATTGCATGCTGAAGCGCCTCTGTCAAATTCATATAGTAGCGTTTTCTTTCTATTCTTTCGTTCGTACTGTCCATTGGGCAGCCGCAGGATTCCCTTATGACAGCAACGGTCTTCATATAGGCGGCTTTTTCCTGCTCAATTCCCATCAGATGCTTATGGATTTTATCAACGGCTTCGGCTCCCATTGCATGCAAGGGCATCCTTGCGGTTGTAATTGAGGGATGGAATTCTGCAGCATCCAGAACATCATCACAGCCTGATATGGCTATATCTGCCGGAACAGAATAACCCCTCCTCATAAGAGCCTTGCAGGCGGTAATTGCCATATAATCATTAGCGCATATAATAGCCTGCGGTAAAGGCAAATCGCTTGACAGCCAGTGATCCATCGCTCTGTATGCTTCGTTCTTCCAGAAATCGCCATAATAGATGCGATCCTCCTCTATCGGAATATTATATTCCTTCAATATCCGGATATAGGAATCCAATCGTATCTCAGAATCCGGGTAGCCTTTCGGCCCGGCCAGAAAATTCAGCCTTGTAAAGCCGTGATCCACAATAAAATGCCTTATTAATTCTTCTATAACGGAGTTATCATCTATCAATACACTGTAATATTCATCCGATTTTCTTCTGACACTTACTACAGGACATGTACAGCGCTTAGCTATATGCTCTCTGATGCGATCTTCCAGTCCCCGCACCGCATATGTCTCCGGGACTATTATTATTCCGTCCAAATCCTCATAACAGGGCAGGTCTGCAATCTTGAACTCTCCCTTATCGTAATTATTCTGACCGTAACCTCCGAAGTTGGTAAAAAAGGCAACATTATAATTAAGCTCCTTTGCACGGGTCATAATCCCAATGCTAAGAGCATCCTGAAATTCGGAATTTACCTGAGAAATAAGTACTCCGATAGTATTCCTGCCATTATTAAACATACTGCCTTCCCTGCCTTCCTCATCGGTCAGTTTATGATGCCGTTAAGTGCAACAATAATAAATTTCAGACCGGATATCGTAAGAACCGCATTACAACTATAGTTAAACAGGATATAGAACATATGAAAAATGAGACTTTAGTCCTTATTAATACTATATAACATTTTGTCCAAAAAAACAATAATATATTAGCAATTATTATAGGATATTACATATTATATAACTTTTGACAAGTATTGCACAAAGAACCCCCGGAGAAAATCATCCGGGGGTTCTTTGATTATTCCCCTGCATGGGTATGCTTGCAGAAGTTTGTTTTACCGCAGGACGGGCACTTAAGCCGCAGCTCGCTGTCACCGTACTTTGCCATTCCAGACATTTTAAACATAAGCTCATACCATTTCATGCGGAATACATGTCCGCAGGATGGGCAGGCATAGGATTTTTTTGACAATATAATTGAGTTTATCATTAGGTAAAGCATTAATATCGGTATAAATACAAGAATTGTAACCAGAAGATTACTCTTAGGCTCTGTTTCGGCTCTCATCAATAAAATACCCATAATATCCTCCTTCCAGGCATTTATTATAATATCCGCATACTTTCAGCCCTGCTCATAAGGGCAGAATAGAACTTACGTGTCTTATAATCAGTTACAGGCTTGCCGGAGATATAGTATGTGACTAAAGGTTCTTCGGGCTTAGTTGCTGCTGTCAGTTTATTATATTCAATCACATGCATAAGCTGCCTTACGGTGCCGTCAATTCCGTCCAAAAGCTCCACATGAGCCGGAATTATCCTTCTAAAGGCTGCCTTAAAGTAATTAAAGTGGGTGCAGCCAAGCACTATTGCAGAATAATTCTCAAGGTTGTATCCGGAGAGGACGTCTGTCAGGTATGTATATGCCTCATCCGCATCAAACCTTCCGGCTTCCGCATACTCTACCAGCCTGGGGAGAGGGAGCAGGTCCGTCCTGTGGTTGTTGTCCACTCTCTTTAAAAGGTTATGGAGCTTTTCTTCTTTTATGGAAAGGGGTGTTGCAGTAATCAGAATTCTTTTATCGGGATGCTTTTCTATCGCAGGTTTTACCGCCGGTTCCATTCCGATTATCGGCAGCTTATATGCTTGTCTGATATAATCTATTGCCACACTGGTTGCGGTATTGCAGGCTATGACTATGGCTCCGGCTCCCTGCCCTGCCAGAAAGCCCACCGCAGAATCAACATAATGTATTACCTCGTCTTTTGGCTTGACGCCGTACGGCACATTATCCGAATCTGCATAATATAAAAACTCTTCCCCGGGCATGGCTTTAACAGCCTGCTGCAGTACATTAAGTCCTCCTATTCCGGAATCCATAAAACCAATCTTCATCAATGATCCTTCTTCCGTAAGTTGATGTTATATGCTTCATTATATAGCCTTGCGAGCTCTTTTGCATAGTCTTCCGTTAAGTCCGTCCCGAATCCGCCGAACAGTAACTGCAGATATTCTCCGCCCTTACCATTAAGCATATTTCTTACCAGTTTGATTTCTTTATAACCCGGAAGAACCCCTATGACCTGTGTGTTCAGATCCTGAAGAGTGTCAGGCCTTATATATCCATATATTCTGATTAAATTATTAATCAAGGATATATAATTTATTATATATTCCTCTTCATAATGCTCTTTAAATCTTTCAAATATTCCCCTTCGCTTAAGCTCCTCTATCTTTAACTGCTCAACAAAAAACCAGTCAAGCTTTTTCTGCCAGCGGTCCGTATTGTTTGATTCCGAATCTGCTCTTGAAATATGATGATAAAGATATTCTTCAAGTATGTAAATACGGTTAACATAATGCTTAATAAGGTCGCTAAAGTAAATATCCTCATAAATGAAGCCTTCCGGAAAAGTAATATTATTATCAGTAATGATGTCCCTTCGATATATTTTGTTCCAGACTGCTAAATTTATGTTTTCCTTAAGAAGCTTTTTCCGGCTGCTTTCATCATTAATTATTATGAGGCGATCCTCTCCGGGGGCTCTTCCCATGGATATTGATTCAAGCTGTTTTGCTCCATGCTTTTTTGACCGGCAGACCACCATATCACAATCATATTGCCGGGCTTTTTCATACATCTTCTCAAACATGGCTTCCTCTGCCATATCGTCAATATCAGCAAACCCTATGTATTCGGACGTTGCATAGCCAATTCCGATATTTCTTGCGGTGCCTTGCCGGCCGTTTTTCTCACAATGTACAACCAGTATGGATTCGGGGTATTGCTTCTCCCACCCACACAGCCTTTCAAAGGTATTGTCTGTGGAGGCATCATCCACAAGGATTATTTCTATATTATCGATTCCTATCGTTTGATTGGTTATTGTTTCAAGGCATCGGTCAATATATGGCTCCGCATTATAGCATGGGATGATTATGCTTATCTTTTTCAATTGTTCTTCTCCTATTATTATATGATATGGACTTCTTATCACTTTCATTATAGTATAATAAACATGGAATAACAATGCAATTCTGAGTTGCCGGTATGATCTGAGACCTGTGCCGTAACCTCGAGACCTCCGGTCTCTTCGGTCACGTAGGCTTCACGTTCCGGATCTGAGTTCGCCCGCGTAACCTCGAGGCCTTTGGCCTCTTCGGTCACGCCGGCTTCGCCGGTATCAAGAAGGGAAGAACCAAGATTACAAGCAAGCTTGCATCTTAGCTCTTCCCTTCTTGATGTCGAACTCAGATCCGGAACGTGAAAAAAGCACCAACCCCCCAGCACATATGTCTGAAAAATTGGTACTTATAAACTGCGCCTCCAGGGGCTCGAACCCTGGACACCCTGATTAAGAGTCAGGTGCTCTACCAACTGAGCTAGAGGCGCATCCTTTTGAACGCAAATGTCATTATAAATGATAGTTTTATAAATTGCAAGTACTTTTTTGCGTTTTTTTGCATGCTCATGCTGTTATTTAATTCAAATGCAGCAAACATACGGTAATTTTGCTGCATTAAATACTAAAACTATTAGTTTTTATGAGCTTCTATCTTTTCCTGAAGGTGTTTCTTAGACACCGCCCCTACGATGGTTTCCACCGGCTGTCCGTTTTTGAAAAAGATCAGCGTAGGGATTGACATCACCCTGTATTTGGCTGTTGTATTAGGCTCCATGTCAATATTAAGCTTTCCTATCTTAAATACGCCCTGATATTCCTCAGCAAGCTCTGCCACAAAGGGTGCAATCATCTTGCAGGGCCCGCACCAGTCCGCATAGAAATCTACAAGCACAGGCATGTCCGATTCCAAAACCTCTGTTTTAAAGTTTGCATCCGTAAATTGCATAGCCATGTTTTATCCCTCCGTTTTGAATCCGTCCGGTATATTAAGCTGACGGGGTGAATATTCCTATTTGTTTAGTATTTCGTTACTCTTCTTATATTATGTGATATTACACTTAATACGGTATTTTTTCAAGTCCAATATTACCTCTTTTTCTTATTCACTACATTATTCAGTATGCATTCAACCTCATCCCATGATCTCTTAAGCTGCAGTATTTTCTTATTGAGCTTGTAATTACAGCCCGTCGCCCTGGATATTTTGTTCTTAAGCTTCTTCTTCATATCAAGCCCCGTTTTTTGGCGTTGTTACCATTGTATTAAAAAAGAGCCAATAATATCACCTTGCCTGTTATCCAATTGCTTATCAGGGATTTATCATGGGCATTGCCTTGCTTTATGCTGCCCGGTGCTTATAATACGCCGATTATATCCGGGAAAGCTTCCGGCAGGCTGTCAGTCTGAAGATGGGCTTCCCTTCGGAGGCAAACTTCATTTCATACTCCGTCATAATATTATCCCCGGCATATTTACTTTTGTGAAGGTCATAGGTGACATCCTTAATCAGCCATCCTGCCTCCTTAGCCTCCGGTATGGAAAAGTCAAATAACGACCGGTTGTCCGTCTTAAATATTACCTCCCCGTCAGCCTTCAGTATTTGTGAGTATTTATTAAAGAACTGCCTTGAGGTCAGCCTTCTTTTGGCATGCCTTTCCTTGGGCCACGGATCCGAAAAGTTTAAGTATATCCGGGATATTTCATCCCTGTCAAATATCTCGGTTATATATTCCGCATCATAACGGATAAGCAACAGATTGCTAAGCTCAAGCTCCCTTCTCTTTTCAATCGCACGTATAAGGACGCTTGAATACTTCTCAATACCTATATAATTAATATGGGGATTTCTTATTGCAAGCTCCGTTATGAACCTTCCCTTCCCCATTCCTATTTCCACATGTATGGGTGAATTGTTATTAAACAGTATGTTCCACCTTCCCTTATACTCCTCGGGATTGTGGACGACATTAATATCTGCGGCAACTGCTTCTCTTGAGCCTTTTATGTTTCGCAGCCTCATATCCGGCTTTCCTCCAATACTGTGCATAATATTTTAAATACTTAAAAATAGTTTGACTCGATTAACCAAAATGATTATATATATATAAGCGTCATAAGTCAAATAAAGCGTTTTAAAAATACTTCTTTTTGTTTAAATTAAGATTAAAATGTAGTATACTAATTGACATTAAAGAATTATTTCTTGCATTGATACGGAAAGGAGAACTGCACATGAAGGTTATTGCTTTAAACGGGAGCCCGAAGCAAAAGGGCAATACTTACAATGCCTTGTATACGGTATGTGAAGAACTTAATAAGGAGGGCATAGATACCGAGATAATACATATCGGTAATATGGATATCAAGGGCTGCATATCCTGCGGGCGGTGCCGGGAAGGATTTTGTATCCATTCCGATGATGAGTTTAAACGCATAGTTGAGAAAATATATGCTGCCGACGGCCTCCTTCTCGGAAGTCCGGTATATTATGCCGGTATTGCAGGTACCATGAAGTGCTTTCTGGATCGTCTTTTTTATGCCAGCGGGGGCAGGCTTCGCCTTAAGGCAGGAGCATCCATTGCAGTCTCCAGACGTGCGGGAGGTACAAGTACCTTTGACCAGCTTAACCACTATTTATTAATATCGGAAATGATTACGGTGCCCTCATATTATTGGAACGGAGTATTCGGCGGAGCTCCCGGCGAGGTGCTTAATGATGAGGAGGGCATGTCGGTTCTTTACAACCTGGCTCGCAATATGGCATGGGTTCTTAAAATGATTGATGCAACAAGGGATACTGTTCCTTCCCCTATGCCCTACCCAAGAAAATGGATGAACTTTATAAGGTAATTCGTTCGTATTTTATAATTTTATGATTTGCATAACTATGCATGATATAGTAAAATTGCATATGAAAATATTGGTTCCAATGTGATGTTTAATTAGTGAAAGGAAAGAACATATATGCTTGAAGAGCTGAAGCAGGAAGTATATGAAGCCAATATGCTGCTGCCCAAGTATAACCTGGTAACCTTCACATGGGGTAATGTATCGGGTATTGACAGGAGTAAAGGCTATATGGTAATCAAACCCTCGGGGGTGGAGTATAACAAGCTGCGTCCTGAGGATATGGTAGTGGTTGATCTTAAGGGCCGCAAGGTGGAAGGCCGGTATAATCCTTCTTCCGATACGCCCACTCATATAGAGCTTTATAATTCCTTCCCTTCCATTAAGGGAGTTGTCCACACTCATTCCCGCTGGGCAACCATATTTGCACAGATGGGGCTGGGTATCCCCCCTCTGGGCACCACACATGCGGATTACTTCCATGGTGAAATACCCTGCACCCGTAAGCTCAGGGCATATGAGATACGCGGAGATTATGAACGCGAAACCGGAGCGGTTATCGTGGAGCGTTTTAAAAAGGGCAAGGTAAGCCCCGATGAAATGCCCGGCGTACTTGTCTGCAATCACGGCCCTTTTACCTGGGGAAGCAGTTCTATGGATGCGGTACACAATGCGGTGGTGATGGAGGAGGTGGCCTTTATGGCCTGGCATTGCATGGCTCTTCCCGACAAGTACCTTGTACCCATGCAGAAGGATTTGCTTGAACGCCATTACAACCGTAAGCACGGGAAGAATGCGTATTATGGTCAAAGCAGCTCAAAGTGGGATTATGACGATATGGATGACAACGACGATTTGTAGAACTGTAGTATGAACTTAAGCCGCAGGACATAATGGAGGTCCTTATGAAAAAAATAATGGCGTTTATTTGCCTGTTTATTTATATAACATCATCCTCCGGGCTTAAGGCATATGCGGGCAGTATTAATACAGCTCCTGCATGGCCCGAGGGGCCAAGTGTGCACGCTGAAGCCGCTATTGTCATGGAGTCTTCGACAGGTTTGATTCTTTATGAGAAGAATATACATGAAACCTATTATCCGGCCAGCATTACGAAGATTATGACCGCTCTCTTAGCTCTGGAGAACTCCTCCCTGAGCGAGATTGTCACTTTTTCAAGGGATGCCGTCTTCAAGGTGGATCTGGACAGCAGCCGTATAGGAATAGATGTGGGGGAGCAGCTGACCATGCAGCAATGCCTGTATGCAATATTGCTGGAATCCGCCAATGAGGTTTCTTATGCCGTTGGCGAGCATGTCGGAGGCACTATAGAGAACTTTTCTAAAATGATGAATGACAGGGCCAGGGAGTTAGGCTGCATGCATACCCACTTTGTCAATCCCCACGGCCTGCATGACGAGAATCATTATACTACAGCCTATGATATGGCTCTGATTATGAGGGAGGCCTTAAAGAACGAAACCTTCAGAAAAATAATTGCTACAAGGACTTATAAAATACCTCCTACGAACATCCAGAAGGAAACCAGATATCTTGCCAACCATCACAAATTTATATTAAAGCAGGATTATTTTTATGACGATTGCATCGGAGGAAAGACGGGATATACTTCAAAATCCAAATACAATCTTGTATCTGCCGCATTGAGGGGCGATATGGAGATCATAAGCGTGGTGATGCGGGATGATACCAGCGAGCATCAGTATATGGATACTAAAAAGCTTTTGGATTTTGGTTTTGACAATTTTGCTATATACCCGATAGCCGATATTGAGGATTCGAATGTGCTGCCCGAATCCCCCTTCTTTACACTATATAACCCTATGCTGAGCAAGACTGATACAGCCATTCGAATTGACGACAAGGGATACCTTGTGCTTCCGAAAAGCGCATCCTTCAGCGATGTAATAAGGGATGTGTCGTTTTATGAGTCTTCGGTAGCTTCAGGAAAAGACAGTATAATCGGGAAGATTTCCTATACGTACAACGGGAAATTTGTGGGCGGAGCAGATATTCTGTATATAGATTCGCAGCGCCCCTCATTAATCGGTAAGGATATAGATTTGAGAACGTCCGCACCTTCCCGGACCGATGATGAAAGCATAAGCTCCCCGGCTGCTGAGCCTATGCAGGAAAAGTCGGGCGGATCCCTCCGGCCCGTTATAATAGCTGTAATCGTTGGTATTTTAGTGCTTTTAGTCGGCTTATACTTTGTACTGGTGGAGCGCCCCCGCTTAAAGCGCCGCAGCGAGTATTACAGAAAACGTGCACTGCGTAAGGCAATGAGTGATGACGATTATCTGGACTTATAATGCAAGGGGCTGTTATTATGCAGCAGACAATCATGAGTGAGTCTCACCACTATCAATGAAAATTGAAGATACATTTTTAGGACAGCCCCTTTTATTAAATTTATAAGTAACAGAGGTGTAAGGTGAAAGTTCTATGTATTTCTGCATCAAATATTATACATAAGGCATTCGATGACAGCACATCTTTTAAACTATGTAAGTTAATCTTAGAATGTCTGCCAAAGGAGAATTATATAGGGGAAATAGTTGACTTGAGAACATATAAATTACAGCCATGTATAGGCTGCGGCCAATGCTTTGAGACTCATAGATGTGTACATGATAAAGAGTTTAACTGTATTTATGAAAATATTATAAGCAGTAATATTATTTTTATTGTATCACCGCATTACGCACCTATACCGGCAAAGTTATGTATGCTCTTAGAAAAAATGGAACAGATTACATTTTTACACTGGGCAAAAGATACAAATTATAAATCTGAGGTGTATGGAATATCAACCGGGATTATTTCTCATGGCGGGGGTTCTGATTGGGCGCTGCCAAGTTATAAAGCAATGGTGAATGATACAATAGCTAATGCTCTCGATACTATTCAATTGAAATTAATACCGTATTCACAAGAATGGAATACAGGAATTTCTATTCCGGTTGCAAGTGTTGTAAATAGCAATAATGATATTTTTCCGCAGCAAGAGTATGATTGGAGCAAAATAAAAGACATAATACATAAATACATTTCTAAAGTAATTCAGTCATAATAATATTGTTGGCAGTAGTTATTATTATAGGAGGAAACAATATTACTCCTCTTACCTTGTCCATATACCGGCAATAATGTCTAATAGAGCTTTTCTTCATATAAGTATTTCATCTGAATTTTTCATAATAAAATATGCTTCCTTATAATAATCTATCCTAAGGAAGCATTTGTAACGAAACGTGCCTGGCGGGATTCGAACCCACGACCTTCCGCTTAGGAGGCGGACGCTCTATCCTGCTGAGCTACAGGCACAGCTACGCAACGAATTTATTCTACTATAAATCAAAGAGATAAGTCAATATCAATCTTATTATTTTAGATAAAAACAAAGCCCATGCCATAATTTACAATATTTTCTATTGTCGAGGCGTTCAGCCTATGAGATGCTTTATTCTTTAGTCTGTTCTGAAAATGCAACAAAGCCCTGCATCCATATGTTTCCCTTAAAGCGCCGTCCGGGCATCGGCTCACCAAGGATATCCTCCTTATTAATACACAGGCGGAAGTTTAAATCGTTGCAGGTCAGATACAAATCGTATATTTCCTCATTAGTCAGCCTGTTTGTTATCAGGCTGCACTCCTGTATTGTGGCTATGACGCTGTAATTGTCCGATTCCGATCCGAAGGGTATGAAGCAGGTGTCGACTATTGAATATATATCTTCCTTCTTTGCCCTTCTGGATACCATGGCATAGGTATCTATATCGTCAATTGTAAGGCTGTCAATAGCATCCTGATTGCCCTTCTTTGCCTCGGCAATCAGATGGTTCCGGTATTTTGTCTCTGCGCTTAAGTTCCGTACCTGACGCTCGCTTTTTTCTATGGGCAAAAGGGTTCTGCCTTCCAGCGAAAGTGCTGAAAGGGTTATTGTAAAATTGGTATTCATGGGCATGTTCTGACTCTTTTTCTGCAGATATTCTACTACATTCTGAAGATAAAAAATCAGCGATACACCCAGGCGGTAGTCGTCACACATTCCTGTATAGGCTTCGGTATCAACTCTCTTGTTAATGCTCACCTCTTCAACGGTGCTGACGCCCTGTCCCTTAACATAGGGAAAATAATGCTCCATATGATATATGCCGTTCTCATCATATTCGCCGCGAAGTATGATGCCTATTCCTTCTCCGGCCTCCATTGACAGCTCTGCCATCTCTCCTGAAGCCGCCTTTATTGATTTTACTTCTGCCGGATGTTCCTTTATTTTATCAATTAACTTGTTTAAATCAGTGCGGGTTTTTATATTGCTGAATCCTATCGCTCTCAAATAGCTATGCATATCTTTCACCTGCCAATCCATGAAACTATATGGTAATATAAGCGGATGCTTATATAATAATTATCTTACGCAGTAATGCGTCAGGGGGTCCAAACTGAGACGCTATATATTTATATCATATTTTATAATAAACCGCAAGCCCTCAGAATTTCAATTTGCAGCCTTTTTTCATAAAGAACTATGCTTTCCGTACAATAAAAGTAATCCTGAATTAATTCCTTAATCCAGGATAGTATCTGTAATAAATAATGTCAGCTCCTTGGTCAAATCCCTCTCGACCCATTCTGCCGGCTTTTCACCTGTTGAGCTTTTAATTATCCGAATAACCGGTCTGGTCGGACACTTATGGTTTTGCCTTAAAACAATTCCTATTTCATTTTCATTGGTTATGACAAGTGCACCGGTAGGATATGCGGCAACCGATGCAACGAATGCTTTTACTACCTCCAGGTCGAATTTCTTTTCTGCCTGGCTTACTATATAATCAATTGCATCATGTACCTTCAGCTTCTTAACCATGTTGCCGTATACAAGGTTGTCAAATTCATCGCATACGGCTGCAATCCTGGCTCCGATCTTAATCTTATCCCCCTTCAGCTTAAAGGGATATCCGGAGCCATCCAGCCTTTCATGATGGCATAATATAATATCCTTGGCTACGGTTTTCAGCCAGTCCATTTTCTCAACTGCCGAATACCCAAGTATTACATGCCTCCTCATATCCATCATCTGCTTCTGGGTCAGACTTTCAGCCGGTTTACTGTTGTAATCCTCATTAAAATAAATCATACCCACATCATGCAGCAGACATCCTATTGCAATCTCCTGTATTTTTTTCTTGGGAATCCTTAGCTTAAGAGCAATAATAACTGAAAGAGCGCATACATTAAGTGAATGCGAGTAAGTATACTCGCTTTTATTTCGAATGCTTGAAAGGTTATATATAACCTCCGGTTCATTCATTATGTCATAGATTATTTCATCAGCTATCGCCTTTATGTCTTCCAGTTCGGTGTCGTTTTGATAAGAATACTTTATGAGCACGTCCCGAACAGCTCCAAGGCACTGCTCCTTTATCTGAATTTCAAGACTGTCGGTTAAATCGACTCCCTGGGCAATTTCATCTTCTGCATAAATGAATTCAATACCCAAATCCTTTAACCGTTTTACATATTCTTTTTTTACTACAGTGCCGGCTGCCATTAATACCGAATTGCTGCTGCTCAAAATGTCCTTTGCAAGCACTTCGGTTCCTTTTATTGAATCAACCGAAATAATCCTCATTACTTCCCCTTTCCTGCTGAGGAAATCAGCCTAAACTATTCCATAAAATTATTGCTGTTTATGGCCATATCAAGTGCGGCTTTTTCGTCTGCCGAAAGCTCCAGAAAGGATTCTCCTTTTATGATTTCCTTTATGTAGGTATAACAGCCTTCACGGCTGCTGTGTACAGAATTCAGCAAAATTCCGTTGTTGTTTTTATCAAGCAGAGCAAGAACGAAGCTTAATTTCCCGCCCATTTCCTTAAAAGCATCGTACTTGACGACTCCTATCTTTTGATATGTAACAAGCAGATTTTCTTTAATTTTATCAATCTCCGTATGCATCAGCTTGTTGTCCTTTTTTAAGACGTCAACATCTGCGAATCTTGAAAGCACTTGTTTTTCAAGGTTTTCACCGTTAGCTCCGGACATAAATTTTATATATTTTTTGTTAAGACCGCCCAGCCTGATCATAGTAATGATAAGGAGTATAAGAAGAAGCAGTGTCATTGCTGCAAGTACAATTACAATAATAGCATTGTTGTTCTCTACCATATTAATAATATTCATCTGTAAAATCCTCCGTGTTTTACATATATTTCCATATGTGCTTTGCCAAGCAGATGTTTACTTAATTGAATCAAAAAGTTCAATGATCCTCTCCAGTTCACTTTCCGAATAATATTCGATCTCGATCCTTCCCTTGCTTTTCTGCTTTCTATGGATGGATACCTTCGTTCCGAATATCTGCTTCATTCTCTCCTCGATATCACGGTATATAAAATCATCTTCCAATACTGCCGCCGTTTGCTTTTTTTGCTTGTTGTCCAACATTTTTTTAATCAGCTTTTCGGTTTCTCTCACGCTCAGCTTTTTGTCAAATATAAAGCATGCCGTATTGTATTGAATTTCCTTGTCTTCAATCGAAAGCAGCGCACGGGCATGCCCGCTTGTCAGCATATCGTCAATGAGCATTTGCTGAACTCTTTCATCCAGCTTAAGCAGTCTTATAGAGTTGGTCACTGCCACCCTGCTTTTGGACACTCTTTCAGCCAACTCATCCTGCTTTAAATTAAATTCCTGAATAAGCCTCTGATATGCCTGTGCTTCCTCGATGGGATTAAGGTCTTCCCTTTGTATGTTTTCAATTAGTGCAATTTCTATTGCCTCCTGAGGAGTAAAGTCCTTAATTATTACCGGAATTTTTTTCAGTCCTGCAATCCTTGCTGCACGCCATCTTCTTTCGCCTGCTACTATTTCATAATATTTATCCTTCTTTTGAACAATGAGCGGCTGAATAACACCATATTGTTTAATGGATTCGGCCAGCTCATGAAGAGAGTCCTCGCTAAAGCTTCTTCTTGGCTGCAGTTTATTGGGTTCTATATCGCTTATAGGTAATAATGTTTCACGTGAAACATCCTCCGACTTTATCTGTGATGTTTCGACAATTTTTTCGGGAATCATTATATCCAGACCTCTTCCCAAACCCTTTTTTACAGCAGGCATCTAATCATCCTCCCTATCTTCTCCTTCTATCCTGTGTGTCATTTGTTCTGTATCTTATTTCCTGTAATTCATTCTTGGCATATTGTTCGGTTTCATCCTTCTCAATAACTTCCTCGGCAAGCTGTCTGTATCCTTCCGCCCCTGCTGATTTGGGGTCGTAAAGATTTATCGGAAGTCCATGGCTGGGTGCCTCGGCCAGTCTTACATTCCTTGGTATGATCGTTTTATATATGTTCTGCTTTAAGTTGGCCTTTACGTTCTCGACCACCTGAAGTGAAAGATTTGTTCTTGCATCAAACATTGTAAATACAACGCCTTCCATCTCAAGCAAAGGATTCAGCCGCTTTTTCACAAGGTTTATTGTATGTATAAGCTGGGTCAGCCCTTCCAGTGCATAAAATTCGCATTGAATGGGAACCAGTACGGTATCTGCCGTGGTCATTGCGTTTACTGTAAGTGTGTTAAGGGACGGAGGACAATCTATTATGATAAAATCATAATTGTCTCTGATTTTGTCGACATTGTTTTTTAGTATGTATTCCCTGTTTTCTATTCCTATAAGCTCTATTTCGGCTCCTGCCAGGTTGACATTTGACGGTATTAGATCCAGATAATCTATCCCGGTATGCATCAGGCAATCCTCCAGAGAGCATTCTCCAATCATCATCTGATATATGGTCTTTGTCAGTATGTTTTTATCCACTCCCAGTCCGCTTGTAGTATTGCCCTGGGGATCTATATCTATTGTAAGAACTTTTCTTTTTCTTTCCGCCAGGCATGCGGATAAATTTATTGCCGTTGTAGTCTTTCCCACTCCGCCTTTTTGATTAGCTATGGCAATTATTCTTGACAATCTTCACCCTCCTTTCGATATTAATGCCGAAGCACCGGTCCTTATGCCTGTAAGTCTTCTGTGCCGGTCATATACCCGTTCTTAGCTATTATATCATTCCTGCTTACATATATCTATATCAATTTTGATCTAATTAGAAAAAATGCGCATATAAATAGGAATGTTTCACGTGAAACATTCCTTAACAAGTCATTAGCTATAATATATCTACCATATTGTTCTTTGTTGCATACACGGCTGCCTGTGTACGGTCTGATACCTTTATCTTCTTGAAAATATTAGAAACATGGTTTTTAACCGTCTTTTCGCTTATATTCAACATATAAGCAATCTCCTTATTAAACAGTCCCTCGGAAAGGAGCTTTAAAACTTCTATTTCCCTTCTTGTTAACATATCGGCGGTATCGCCGCTTCTTCTCTCCTCCATTCTTTCCTTAAGCAGAGGCGCAAGCTCCGGCTGTATAAAGGTTTCTCCGTTATATATAGTGAGAATAGCCTTTTTAAGCAATACCGAGTCTGAATCCTTTAATACATAACCATCTATTCCTATTTCCATTGCTCTTACCAGATATTCTATTTCGTTATGAATGGTAAGGATAAGTACTTTGACATTCTTCTTCTTTTCTCTTATGTGCTGCAGCACCTGTAAACCATTCATATTTGGCATATTAATATCAAGAAGCAGAACATCTGTTTGCCCATCCTCCAACATGTTAATGCACTGCCTGCCGTCACCGGCCTCTCCGTTAACAATGATATCTCCGTCTAACTCCAGAATCTGCTTTATGCCTTCCCTGACCATTGAATGGTCGTCTGCGATCATAATATTAATAGGCTTGCTCATCATTACCACCCCCGTATTTTATTAACGGTACCGTAAAGGAAATTATTGTACCGCTTGGCTTATTTGAGTTTATGCTCATCGTTCCCGAAAGCATATCTATACGTTCCTTCATTATGGATAAGCCGTAACCGGATCTGTCTCCGGGATCCAGTCCCTTTTGCACATCCTTGTCAAACCCTATCCCGTTGTCCTTAATAGTTATTTTAAGGCTATTTCCATCACTTTCCATTTTGATATCTATCCTTGTTGCTTTTGCATGCTTGACAACATTGTTGCATGCCTCCTGTATTACTCTGAATATAGATACTCTTATTACAGCCGGCAGCTCCTCTTCCGGCTCGGAGCATTTAACAGCCACCCTAATATCATGATTTGCCATTAACTGCTTAGCATATCTTTCAATTGTTGTTGTAAGTCCCAGATCATCAAGCATCATGGGCTTAAGATTATATATTATGTCCCTAATTTCATTTATACTGGATTTAACGGCCACTGTCATGGCTGCCAGTTCAAGCTTTGTACGAACAGGGTCCATATCAACCATTCTTGTACATAACTCAAGCTTGTGTATTAGTCCGGTAAGGTTCTGCACCGTTGAGTCGTGCAGATCCCTGGCTATTCTCTGCCTCTCCTGCTCCTGGAACTTAAGTATTTCCAGCCCCTTTCTTCTCTTTATGTCGTTTTCAAGCTTCAACAGCTTTAAGGCTTCTTGCAGGCATTGAACTGCCCTTCGGTACTTATCACGCTCTGAAATAAGCTCGCTTAGAAGCTTTTCCTCATCCCCTATCTTCTCCTTTATTCCATCCGTGTCTTTTTGCCTGGTATTAGGAGAAAAAAGCTTGGAAGCATCCTTTCTTTCCCTTAGATATATGGCCAGCTCTTCCTTAAGACTTAGGCAATCCGCTTTTGTCTCGGTTATTCTCTCGTCTAATAATTTTATGTTATCTTCATATTCCTCTATTAAATCCATAAAAAAGCCTTCAGGTTTTCCAACCAAGCTGTCATCCCAATAAACATATTGCTCCTGATCGCTGTTTGATTCTTTCATTACCGCACCCTTCGTAAATGTAACTCTGATATATTCGGCTAAATATCTTAATATTTTACATATTATCTTGTATAATAATATCATATAACATATTATGTCAAATTTAAAGTATTTTTTATCTTTTGCTTTATTAAATGCACTGCTGATTGTCTATACTAAACATCTATTTAAGGGGTTCCCTGGCTGCCTTTCCTGCGGTTCTTGGATATTTTGCAGGTGTGTCTTTCGTTTTTCTTATTACAATGAGGGTTCTTCTTATATCAGTTCCCGGAATAATGAACTCATTAACCTTCTCAATATCGGCACCCAGCAGCCGGACAGCCCCGGCAGCTTCCTTTAGCTCCTCCTCCACATTCCCTGATTTATATGCAACGAAGCTCCCTCCCTGCTTTACGAAAGGGATGCAATATTCCGCCAGAACCGCAAGCCTTGCCACGGCTCTGGATACGCATATATCATATTGTCCCCTGTGTAAGCTGTCTCTTCCTAAATCCTCCGCTCTTCCGTGAACTGTGCTTATATTTGCCAGATCCAGCTTGCTAATAACCTCATCCAGAAAGCGTATTCTCTTGTTCAGAGAATCCAGAAGTACCATATTAATTCCCGGGAACATAAGCTTTATGGGAATGCCGGGAAATCCGGCTCCCGTACCCACATCTATTATCCTGTCGCATGAAGGATTTATAGCCTTGACAATAGCCAGACTGTCTATAAAATGCTTGACTACAACCTCCTTAAGCTCTGTTATTGCCGTCAGGTTAATTACTTCGTTCCAGCTTATTAGAAGCCTGTAGTATTCCATAAATTGCCCGGTCTGCTTTTCATCCGGCTCCATACCCAGCTCCTTCAGGCCGTTTCTTAACTCATTAATTCCTTCTTCCAGCTTATTCATATTACCTTCCTTACAGACTTAGGTTTTCAGTACATTCAGTCTTCAGCCCATGCTGCTGGTTATATTGCATCAGATAAATCATCAGCACAGATATGTCTGCAGGCGATACCCCGGATATCCTGGATGCCTGTCCTATGGAAGCGGGCCTTATCTTCATCAGCTTCTGTCTTGCCTCAATCCTTAAGCTCTTAATCTGCATATAATCCAGGTCCTCAGGTATCAGCTTGTTTTCCAGCTTTTTATATTGCTCTACCTGATATTGCTGACGCTTTATATATCCTTCATATTTGATATTAATGTTAACCTGCTCTATCACATCCGCAGGAAGCTCTTTGCGGTCTGCATCCAAAGGTTTAAGCATCTCATAATTCAGCTCGGGCCTTCGTATAAGCTCCGCCAGTGTTGTTGCTGTTGATATCTCAGCGCTTGAAAGGCTTCTCAGCACTTCCTGGGTATGATTTCCCGTACCTGCCTTAACAATTTCCAGCCGTTTTATTTCCTTTTCAATCTGTTCCTTCTTTTGCAGTACCGCTTCATACCTTTGCCTGCTTACAAGCCCTATTTCATATCCTTTATGTGTAAGCCTCAAATCAGCATTGTCCTGCCTTAAAAGAAGCCTGTATTCCGCCCTTGAGGTCATCATCCTGTACGGCTCCGTGCTTTCCTTTGTTACAAGATCGTCTATCAGAACGCCTATATATGCCTCGGAACGGTCAAGAATAAACGGCGGCTTTCCTTTTATCAGACATGCGGCATTAATACCTGCGATAAGGCCCTGTGCTGCCGCCTCCTCATAGCCGGAGCTTCCGTTAAGCTGACCCCCTGAAAAAAGCCCCTTAATGCCTTTAAATTCCAGGGTTGGTTTAAGCTGAAGCGGATTAATGCAGTCATATTCTATTGCATACGCATTGCGTACGATATTGGAATTTTCAAGACCCGGAACCGACCGGTACATCTTAACCTGAACATCCTCCGGCATGGAGGACGACATTCCGGATATATACATTTCATTGGTATACAGGCCTTCCGGTTCAATGAAAACCTGATGCCTGTCCTTATCCGAGAATTTTACCACCTTATCCTCAATCGACGGGCAATACCTTGGGCCTGTCCCAATAATTTCCCCGCTGTAAAGGGGTGATCTGTCCAGATTTGCCCTGATTATATCATGGGTTTCCTTTGTGGTATAGGTAAGCCAGCACGATACCTGTTCCCTCATAATATCCTCAGGCCTGTTTTCAAAGGAGAAGGGGACGATTTTTTCATCTCCCTTTTGCTCCTGCATTTTAGAAAAATCTATGGTTCTCTTATCAATTCTTGCCGGCGTCCCTGTTTTAAAGCGCCTTATTTCAATACCAAGCGCCTTCAATGAGTCCGTCAGGCGGTCAGCTGCCTTAAGTCCTCCGGGCCCCGTATAATTTACAACATCGCCGTATATGCACCTTGCATTCAAATATGTTCCCGTGCATATTATTGCAGCCTTGCAGGGATAAATTGCCCCGGAATATGCCTTTACCCCGGTTACCTCTCCGTTTTCCGTGAGAATATCAACGATTTCAACCTGCTTTATGGTCAGGTTGTCGGTATTTTCAAGGACCCTTCTCATACTCCTTGAATATTCCTGTTTATCTGCCTGGGCCCTGAGAGAATGCACCGCGGGCCCCTTTGACATATTAAGCATTCTGGACTGGATATAGGTTTTATCTATATTTTTCCCCATTTCTCCGCCCAATGCATCTATTTCCCTGACCAGGTGCCCCTTTGACGTTCCCCCTATATTAGGATTGCATGGCATCATGGCTATACTGTCCGTACTTATTGTAAATAAAACGGTATTCAGCTTTAGCCTTGCACAAGCCAGCGCCGCTTCACACCCGGCATGGCCTGCACCAATGACTGCCACATCATAGCTTTCATATATATATGACATTGTGTTTCCTGTCCCCTTCTAGTGCATTACATTACTTTCCCATGCAAAATTCCCTGAATATCGTATCAATCAAATCTTCCTCTGCCTTTTCCCCTATTATGGCTCCCAGGCTGTCATATGCGCTCATTAAATCAATTGTATAAAAATCCTCCGGCATTGCATTTTCAATACTTTGCCTTACCAGCTCCAGGCTTCCGAGGGCTTGTTTTAACGCTTCCCTGTGCCTTTCATTAGTTATATATACTTCTTCATTCATATCCAGCTTTCCGGTAAAGAACATCTCCTTTATCATCTCGGAAAGCCTGTCAAGGCCTGTATTCTCCTTTAAAGATATGCTTATAATCGGCTGCGGGCTCAATTTCCTGATGTCATCCTCTGTAATAACTGCGGGCAGATCCGATTTATTTAAAAGAAGTATCGCCTTCTTATCCTTTATCATATCAAATATCGCCCTGTCATTATCGTCCAGCTCAGTTGATGAATCCAGTACAAGCAATATCATATCTGCTTCAGAAGCTATGCGTATTGCTTTGTCAACTCCTATTTTCTCCACCGTATCTTCAGTTTGCCTTATTCCTGCCGTATCAATAATATTAAGAGCAATTTGATCAAGATTAACGGATTCCTCAAGTATATCCCTTGTAGTGCCTGCTATATCAGTTACTATTGCCCTTTCAGAGCCTGAAAAATAGTTAAGAAGGCTGGACTTGCCTGCATTTGGCTTACCGAGAATAACTGTTTTAATTCCTTCCTTTATAAATCTGCCGTTTGCCGAATCCCTGATTAATTTATCTATGCTGTCACACCATTTTATAACCTGCTTCATTAATTCCCTGTCAAAGCCATCGATGCTTATATGCTCCGGATCATCAAGGGCGGCCTCTATATATGCAGTGGATTTTAAGATTTCTGTCCTGAGTCCGGTTATTTTATCATGCACTGCTCCATTAAGCTGTCTGATGGAATTCTTAAGAGCAAGCTCGTTTTTTGCATTTATCAGATCGCACACCGCTTCGGCTTTGGATAAATCTATACGGCCGTTAAGAAAAGCTCTTTTTGTAAATTCTCCCGGCTCGGCAAGTCTTGCTCCGTTCTTAAGGACAGCTTCCAGTACTTTTCTTGTTACGACAATACCGCCATGGCAGTCTATTTCAACAATATCCTCCCTTGTATAGGTTGCAGGGGCCTTCATTACCGCTACCATGACCTCATCAATAACCTGTCCTTCATCGACTATAAATCCATAGTGCATTGTATGGCTTTTCTCGGCCGAAACACGCTTACCTCCGGATTTTGGCTTATATATTTTATCAATTATATTGAGGGCCTGAGCTCCGCTTATTCTTACAATGCTGATTCCTCCGCTGCTTAAGCCTGTGGATATAGCCGCTATCGTATCGGTTCTCATGATATCACCCGCCTTCACATTCAATGCAACAGGTTTATAAACATATAAGGGATGTCTTAAAGCAAAAGCTCTACTTTAAAGACACCCCTTTTACCATCAAAAACAACTCTATGCGTTCTCGACAGGAAGCTTCTTTTCCTTGCTTTCTTTATACTCCCTATAATCCTTCTTGTAATCCCTGCTGTAATTCTTATTGTAATCCTTATCCTTAGGGTACTTATGGTCCCTGCCGTGCTTACCTGTCCCGCCGTATTTCACATCA
>DCTS01000108.1:21222-26540 GCA_002329645.1 Lachnoclostridium sp. UBA1434
TCTTCTTTCATAAGGATTCATCGGTTCAAGGGATACCGGCTTTCTTGTTCTCTTAACCTTATTGGCAATATTCTTAGCCAGGTTCTCCAGCGTTTCCTTCCTTCTTGCCCTGTAGTTTTCAGTGTCAAGCTTTACCTTAATATAATTCTCACTGTCCTTATTAATTACCAGGCTTACAAGATATTGCAAAGAATCCAGGGTTTGTCCTCTTTTGCCTATCAGCACGCCCATTTCGTCGCCCTCAATGTTAATCTCGATTATAGATTCTTCCTTATTATAGGCTGCTTCTGTTTTTGCATCTATTCCCATTGCCGTAAAAACCTTATCCAGAAACTCCTTGGCAGTACCTTCAATGCTTTGTCTCTTTCTTGCCTTTATTCTGGCAGGCTTTTGAAACATTCCTAAAAAACCGGATGATTCCTTCTCAATTATTTCATATTCCAGGCTGTCTGTTGTAGCGCTTAAATCAATCATTGCATTTGTTAAGGCTTCGTCAACTGTTTTGCCTGTAAATTCAATCCATTCCATGGTTATTTCTCCCCCTTTTCGCTATTCCTGTTCTTGAGAATATTGGCTATCTCAGAAATACTTGTGGGTTTATATGATTCATTTATCGAGTCTTCAGAAGCACCGTCCGCTTTATCTGATTCGTCGGTACTTTCTTTACCCTTTCCTTTGTCTTTTTCCTGTGTGCTATAATCAATAGCTTTCGTCTGTTTTCTTGCCAGTTCATTTATAGAAGCTGAAGAAGCGGGTTTTTTAGTATCTTTTCCTATTGCCTTTTTCAGGTTTTCCTCAACAATCTTATCAACGCCCTTTTTGTCAAGGTAGCGGTTAATAAAGAACTGCTGGATAATAGAGAATATGCTGCTAGCTATCCAGTATAAACCCACGCCAATAGGAAGGATCAAACAGAAAACGCCTGACATTATCGGCATTACAATATTCATTGTACCCATAGGGTTTGATGCGGCGCTGTCATCCTTCTTATCCCTTGGCTTAACCGTCATTTGCTTGCTTTGGGCAAACTGCAGGCCTGCTGCAAGTATAGGTATTATTACGGAAATGGATTTCCAGCTTGGCATGTCTGAAATACTGAGGCCAAAAAGGTTGTTTGATTCCCTGATATAATTAATAGCTCCGCCGGCCTCCGGAAGCTTTTCAAACCATTCCTTCCAATTGGCTGATTTAAAGGTTGCCAATACATCTATTATCTTGCTGTTATCAGTTAAATCCGCAGCCGCCAGCTTAAAGGATGTGGCAAGCTCTTCCAGTAAATTGCCGTTTCGTATTGCATCAGCAACTATATTATACTGTTCTTTTATAAGGTTCACATGGTCAGGAATATTGTTGATAACCTGATATAATGCAAACATTATAGGCAAGGTTATAAGCAAAGGCAAGCATCCTGAGGTTGGGCTTGAGCCGTACTTTTGGTATATCAGCCTGGTCTCCTCCTGCTGCTTTCTTAAGGATGCTTCATCCTTCTTACCCTTATATTTTGCCTGTATCTTCTGTATTTCAGGATTCATTATAGAAGACAGTCTTGAAAATTTCTGCTGCTTGATAGTAAGCGGCAGCATAAGCATCTTTGTGATAAAAGTAAATACAAAAATTGCCAAAGCTACATTATGAATTGACATCAAGCTGAAAAAAGCATAAATTGCATTCATAATCCAGCCTAAAAATTTGGCAATAGGCGTTAATATACTACCCAATAATAATATAGAATCCAATATTTTTCCTCCTTAGGGCCGTTTTAATCTGCCGTCCGGTATTACGGCACCGGGTCATAGCCTCCTGCGTGGAAGGGATTGCACCTCAAAATCCTCTTAACGGCTAAATAATTACCTTTTATTACTCCATACTTCTCAATTGCCTCCATGGCATATGCCGAGCAGGTGGGAATATAATTGCAGCATTGATGTCTCTTTAAAGGAGAAATGTATTTGCGATATAAGGATATTGCGCCAATAAATAATTTTTTCATTTATGCCTTCACCTGCTTCTTACTGACCTATTGAATATTATTCGGATATTATTTTATGGAGACTTAAAAGGTGCAATACTGAGCTATTGATATCATGAAAGCCTTTCTCCCTGGCATTCACTCTTGCGACAACCACTATGTCGTATCCTTTTGATATCCTGTCCTCCGATAAACGATAGCTTTCTCTTATAAGTCTTGTTATTCTGTGTCTTACAACACTGTTTCCGATCTTTTTACTTACGGATATTCCAATCCTGTTTCCGCTTAACTCATTTTTTTTAACATACATTATCAGATTTTTATTCGCATATGATTTACCGGTATTATAAATCCTTCTGAAATCAGTATTATTCTTTATGGGTTCGGTTTGCTTCATTTTCCTTCCTTTATTCCCTCAAATAGAAGAAAAGGCCACAAAAATGCGACCTGTATTTTTCAGCTTATGCGGATAATATCTTTCTTCCTTTTGCTCTCCTGGCAGATAATACCTTTCTGCCTCCTGCATTTCTCATCCTGGACCTGAAGCCATGTACCTTGGCTCTTGATCTCTTCTTCGGTTGAAATGTCATTTTCATTGGAATGCACCTCCTTCTATACGACCGGCTTTATGCGTTAAGCGGAGTACATAAACTAATCATTTTTATTTTGGAACACCACGTCTATTATATTCATATTTCAAACCCACGTCAAGCATATTTTCTCCGCAAATAATGGCCTTGCTGTAATTTGTTTCTTCCTATATATATGCTTTCATGGGGATTTTTCAATTTTTTTGTGGATAAGCTGCTCACCTTTAGCTCACCTGTAAGGATAACACCTGCATATTATGGGCTCTTTTATCTGTGAATATTGTTGATTTTATTATCACGTTTTCCACAAAGATATGGAACGAATAAAGCCATATTAACCATTGAAAATTTAACAATTATGTTATAATATATATTTATGCGAGTATCTATGGAGGCTGCAATGAATAATACATTACAATCCAAATGGGATGATATTTTAAAGTATTTAATAGCAGAGTATGGGATAACCGAGGTATCATATAATACCTGGCTTAAACCTCTCAAGGTATATGATGTAAAAGATAATGTCATTACCATTTTAATTAATGACGAACGTATCGGGCCTCCCAGTATTACGGTTATAAAGAAAAAGTACGAGCTGTTGTTGAAGGTATCCATTGAAGAGATTTTGAACGAATCCTACGAGTTAAAGTTTGTGCTTGCAAGCGAGATTGAATCATCGGAAAAGAAAAAAGTAGAACCGGCTGCAGCAAGGAGAGTAAGCGGTGTGCCTACATTCCTTAATCCCAGATATACCTTTGATACCTTTGTAGTCGGAGGCAATAACGAATTTGCCCGGGCTGCGGCCTTGGCGGTTGCGGAGAATCCCGGTGAAATATATAATCCTTTATTTATATATGGCGGTGTTGGACTGGGCAAGACCCACCTTATGCATTCAATTGCTCATTTTGTCCTTAAACAGAACCCGGATACCAAGGTATTATATGTGACCAGTGAAAAATTCACCAATGAATTGATAGATTCCATACAGAAGAAGACCACGGCACAGTTCAGGGAAAAATATCGCAGCATAGATATTCTGCTTATTGATGATATACAGTTTATTATAGGTAAGGAAAGTACACAGGAAGAATTTTTCCATACTTTTAATACATTACATGAGTCGAAGAAGCAAATAATAATATCAAGCGACAGACCTCCCAAGGAGATGCTTACCCTGGAGGACAGGCTCCGTTCCAGATTCGAACATGGACTGATGGCCGATATACAGCCTCCGGATTATGAAACAAGAATGGCAATCCTCAAGAAAAAAGAAGAGCTGGACGGCTATAAAATAAATGAGGACGTGCTTAAATATATTGCAAGCAACATAAAATCAAATATTCGTGAGCTTGAAGGAGCTCTTACCAAGATAGTTGCCTTCTCCAGGCTGAAAAAGAGGGAGCTTAATCTGCTGCTTGCCGAAGAAGCTTTAAAGGATATTATCTCACCCAATGAGAAGAAGGTAATAACGGCGGATCTTATCGTAGATGTGGTGGCAGAGCATTACAACATAACACCAGCCGAGATATATTCCAAGGATAAGAGCCGGAATATCTCATATCCACGTCAGATAGTTATGTATCTGTGCAGAAAGCTGACGGATATGTCGGTTACCGACATAGGCAAAGCTCTTGGGAACAGGGATCATTCAACGGTACTACACGGCTATGACAAGGTAAGTACGGATATCAATAATGATTCAACAATACATAACACTATTGATGTGCTTATAAAGAAGATTAATCCGGATTAAATCTTTGTTCATAATTAGGTTGATAACCTGAAGATTTCTTGTTAATGGATTTTATCCCGATTTTCGTGTTTTAGCCTGCCTTCTTTTAATCCACATTACAGTACGGCATTTGAAACATCATTATAAAGGGCTTGAGATACCGTTTTACTAAGGGGTAGAGCAGATATCAACATATACACGCCTCTTAATACTATTAAGACTAATAATCTTATAAATATATATTAAACGCGAAGGGGGATTATAGACAGATGAAAATTGTTTGCCAGAAATCTGATTTGTTGAATAGTGTAAATATCGTTCTGAAGGCTGTTCCGGTTAAAACCACCATGCCCATACTTGAATGTCTTGTTATAGAAGCAACCGGAGAGAGTATAAAACTAATTGCAAATGATATGGAGCTTGGTATAGAAACCCTGGTTAAGGGAAATATCATAGAAAAGGGAACAGTTGCCCTGAATGCGAGAGTCTTCTCTGAAATCATAAGAAGACTTCCTGAGAATGATGTAACTATTTCTGCCGACAGCAATTTCGTAACAGAAATAGTGTGCGAAAAAGCAAGGTTTTCAATATCCGGAAGATCAGGAGAGGAGTTCCCGTACCTCCCCGATATTGAAAAGGAGAATCCTCTTGTTTTATCCCAATTTGCTTTAAAAGAAATTATCAGACAGACTGTATTTTCCATATCAGATAATGAAAGCAACAAGATAATGACGGGAGAATTATTTGAAATAAAGAATAATACCTTGAGGGTTATTTCGCTGGATGGCCATAGAATATCAATCCGCAAGATTGCGCTGAAGGATGAAAATGAAGACCGGAAGGTTATAATACCTGGAAAGACTCTTAATGAGGTAAGCAAGATATTGTCCGGCGAGGTATCATCGCTTGCTTCCATATACTTTACGGATAAGCATGCTTTATTTGAATTTGACGATACCCTTGTTTTGTCAAGGCTGATAGAAGGCGAATATTACAGGATTGACCAGATGCTTTCAAGTGATTA
>DCTS01000108.1:26615-29698 GCA_002329645.1 Lachnoclostridium sp. UBA1434
AGACTAAAGATTACAACTAAATTAGGATCAATGAATGAAGATGTGGATATAATCACAGAGGGAAAGGAATTAACAATAGGCTTTAATCCCAAATTCATCCTGGATGCTCTGAGGGTAATAGATGATGAAGCAATAGACATATATCTTATTAATGCAAAGGCGCCATGCTTTATCAGGGATAAGGATCAGTCATACATTTATCTGATTTTGCCGGTTAATATTAATGTTGCGTCTTAAATGTTACTNNTAGACAATGCTTCGCATTATAGATATTACTCCGTAACATTAGACAATGCTTCACATTATAGATGTTACTCCGTAACATTAGACGAAACTACGCATCAGAAATGTTACTACGTAACATTAGACAATGCTTCGCATTATAGATGTTACTCCGTAACATTAGACGATACCCGGTATCGTAATGGAGGAAGTTATGCAGCAAATTAAGCTGAGAGATGAATATATAAAACTGGGACAGGCTTTGAAGGCGGCCGGTTTGGTTGATTCCGGGGTTGAGGCAAAGATTGTGATTACCGACGGCAAAGTTAAGGTTAACGGCAAAGTGGAAATTCAAAGAGGTAAGAAGCTGTATGACAAGGATGTAGTCGAATACCGGGATAACCGGATCCTGATAGTAAAGTAATACACGGAACGATGGTGCTAATATGATTGTAAAGTCACTGGAGCTTAAGGATTATAGAAATTATGACCGGCTGCATGTACAGTTTCATGAGGGAATAAATATTTTATACGGAGAAAACGCCCAGGGAAAGACAAACCTGCTTGAAGCAATATATTTCAGCGGAACGGTAAAGTCCCACAGGGGAAGCAGGGACAGAGAGCTGATAAGGTTTAACAAGGAAGAGGCACATATACGCACCATTACTGATAAAGGCAATGTATCTCACAGGATAGATATTCATCTTAAGCTGAATAAAAGTAAGGGAGCTGCTATCGACGGCATTCCTGTTAAAAGACAAGGTGATTTATTTGGCATGCTTAACCTTGTGTTTTTTTCGCCGGAAGACTTGTATATAATAAAAAACGGTCCGGCTCACAGAAGGCGGTTCCTGGATCTTGAATTATGCCAGCTTGATAAGGTTTATTTGTATCACTTAAATAGTTATAATAAAGCACTGATGCAAAGAAACAATCTGTTAAAGCAGATTACCCATGACAGGAGCTTGTTATCCTCCCTTTCCATATGGGATGAAAAGCTTGCCGAGCATGGGCAAATTGTTATTAATACGAGAGATTCCTTTATAAACAGCATTAATGAGGTATTGATATCCATACATAAAAAACTGACCGGCGGCAGCGAAGAGCTGCTTCTATTATACGAGCCGGATTCAAAAGCGGAGGATATGCTGGATATACTGACAAGGTCAAGGGATAAGGATTTGATTCTGAAGACCACGACTGCGGGCCCGCACAGGGACGATATGTCATTTATGTCCAATAATATAGACTTAAGAAAATTCGGATCCCAGGGACAGCAAAGAACAGCTGCTCTATCACTTAAGCTTGCGGAGATTGAGCTGGTAAAGGCTGCAATTAAGGAAAACCCGGTACTTTTACTGGATGATGTTTTGTCAGAGCTGGACAGGAACAGACAGAACCTATTGCTTAACAGCATAGGAGGACTCCAGACGATTATTACATGCACCGGGCTTGAAGAATTTATAAGCCACAGGTTTGAAATAGATAAGATATTCCATGTAGAAAACGGAAGCGTAACCTGCAATAATTGAGAAGGATTTTAAACAAAAGCATAGGAAATAAAGACGGAGGTAAAGATGAGTAACGAATATGGAGCAGATCAAATTCAGATATTGGAAGGTCTTGAAGCAGTAAGAAAGAGGCCTGGCATGTATATTGGGTCGACAGCATCCAAGGGCTTACATCATCTTGTATATGAAATTGTCGACAACGCAGTGGATGAAGCCCTGGCCGGTTATTGCGATACAATAGAAGTGACCATAAACAAGGATAATTCAATAACAGTAATAGACAACGGACGAGGCATACCGGTAGGCATCAATCACAAAAAGGGTATACCGGCTGTCGAGGTGGTATTTACAATTTTACACGCGGGCGGAAAGTTCGGCGGTGGAGGATACAAGGTATCAGGAGGCCTTCACGGAGTCGGAGCTTCGGTTGTAAATGCCCTGTCGGAATGGCTGGAGGTAATCATATGGGTGGACGGCAAGGAGTATTTCCAGAGATATGAGAGAGGAATAGCAAGCTGCTCTCTGACAGAAAGAGGAGATACTAACCTAAGGGGCACCAAGGTAACCTTTCTTCCGGATAAGGAGATATTTGAAGAAACCGTATTTGATTTTGATATTTTAAAGCAGCGCCTGAGGGAGATGGCATTTTTAACTAAGAACCTGAAGATTATCCTCAGGGATATAAGAGAAGAAGAGATCAAGGAAAGGGAATTCCATTATGCCGGGGGCATCAAGGAATATGTCGAGTATCTGAACAGGCATAAGGATCCGATCTATTCTGACATTATTTATTGTGAAGGCCAGCGGGATCAGGTATACGTTGAGGTTGCAATGCAGCATAACAGCTCATATGTTGAGGGGGTCTACAGCTTTGTCAACAATATAACGACACCCGAAGGAGGAACCCACCTGATAGGCTTTAAGAATGCCCTTACCAAGACCTTCAATGATTATGCCAGGAGCCAGAAGTATTTAAAGGACAATGAAGCCAATTTATCAGGGGAGGACATAAGGGAAGGCCTGACGGCAATTGTAAGCATTAAGATTCCCGACCCCCAGTTTGAAGGACAAACCAAGCAAAAGCTGGGAAACTCCGAAGCAAGAGGAGCTGTAGAAAGCCTTGTGAGCGAGCAGCTTACCTATTACCTGGAGCAGAACCCGGCTACGGCAAAGCTGATATGTGAGAAGGCGGTTCTGGCTCAGCGCGCCAGGGATGCTGCAAGAAAGGCAAGGGAACTGACCAGAAGAAAAACTGCGCTGGAAGGTTCGGGACTTCCCGGAAAGCTTGCCGACTGCTCGGAAAAGGATCCTTCCAAGTGCGAAATATATATAGTTGAGGGAGATTCTGCA
>DCTS01000050.1:0-6634 GCA_002329645.1 Lachnoclostridium sp. UBA1434
TGGAATTTAGTTTTTCATTCAACAATCACATCAGCTTATTAAATAAACACATTTTAATTGTTGACAAAAGGTTTATAATGTTATACTGTGTTATGAATTAACACCTTGGCAATTATTTTGGTTAAAAATGTATTGCCTGCGGGGAGGAGGATGAGCATGACGGCAATGCAATGGTTTTATTCTTTCCTAAAGAAGTATCGTGCAAGGATTATATTTGCATTGTTCCTTACCACGGTCACTTCCCTGTCTGCAATAGTAAATCCTCATATATCAGGAGTTATCGTCGATGATGTCATAAAGGGCGGAAGACGTGATATTCTCCCACAGATGATCATAATAATGATACTGGCTACGCTTTTAAGGGCGGTTCTTAAGTACTGTTTCCTGCTTATATTTGAAACCTCGTCCCAGGACATGCTTTATAATATGAGAGATTATGTCTACAGAAGGTTTCTTATGCAGGATTTTTCCTTCTACAGCAAGAACCGCACCGGCGACCTTATGTCAAGGCAGATGGGAGATATGGATGCAATAAGGCATTTTGTTGCCTATGTAATATATGGAATATACGAGAACGTTATTCTTTTTGTTGCCGCGCTGGTAATGATCTTTTTTGTGGATTACCGGCTTGCTCTTTGTATGATAGCTGTCATGCCGCTGACTGTCTGGACTGTAACAAAGCAGATGAAGATGGTTAAGCCTGCCTTCCACAAGATACGGAAGCAATTTTCCAGCCTTAATTCCTTCGTGCAGGAGAATGTCAGCGGCAACCGGGTTGTCAGGGCATTTGCCAAGGAGGATTACGAGATAGAGAAATTCAATGCGGAAAATGATGCTTTCAGGAGTGCCGAGCTGAATGCTGCAGGTATATGGAAGAAGTATGTTCCGGTTTTTGAATTCCTTGCAAATGTGCTCACAATCATACTTTATGCGATAGGCGGCATAATGGTTGTGCGTGGTTATATGTCCATGGGTAAGCTTGTCATGATAAGCGGATATCTGTGGATGCTCAATCAGCCCTTAAGACAGGCGGGATGGCTTGCCAATGATGTTCAGCGCTTTGTGACCTCGGTTGAGAAGGTGTATTCCACTATTGTTGTTGAGCCTGCAATCATTGAGCCAATTGATCCCGTGATTATCAACAGGTTTAAGGGAGATATATGCTTTACCAATGTAAGCTACCGTTATGACAAGGAAGTAATCCTGAATAATATCAGCTTCAGGGCTAAGCCCGGCCAGACCATAGGCATCATAGGAGCCACCGGTTCGGGAAAAACCACCATGATGAATTTACTTTGCCGCTTTTATGACGTATCGGATGGTGAGATTACAATAGACGGCATTAATGTAAAGAAGCTGGGGCTTCATTGCCTCAGGGATAATATCGGGATGGCAATGCAGGATGTATTCCTGTTTTCAGATACCATAGAGGGCAATATTGCTTACGGAAGGCCTGATTGCAGCTTCGACGAGGTAAAGGATGCAGCTGTTATGGCGGATGCCCATGATTTTATTATGGAGATGCCTGAGGGCTATGATACCATAATAGGAGAGCGCGGTGTAGGCCTGTCGGGAGGGCAGAAGCAGAGGATATCCCTGGCGAGAGCATTGCTTAAGGATCCGTCCATTCTAATACTGGATGATACCACCTCGGCTGTGGATATGGAGACGGATGCCAGCATAAGGGAACATTTAAGCAGCATCAGCGGTAAATGCACAACCTTTATTATAACCCACCGCATTTCCTCAATAAAGGATGCGGACCGGATTCTGGTGCTGGATAAGGGATGCATCGTTGAATCGGGCAGCCATGAGGAACTGCTTGATAAAAAAGGCTATTATTATACCGTATTCAATCATCAGTACGGTGATTTCGAAGGAGGTAAGGGTAATGGCAAGGAATAAATATGATATAGATGAGACCCTGCAGACTGAATTCAATTCAGCACATCTTAAGCGCCTGGCTACTTATATCAAGCCATACCGCAGGGATATGGCCATAACCATACTGCTTACCACCATAGCCTCCGCCTTAAGCATGCTTACTCCCAGAATCCTTATGGTCATATTGGACGATTTCATTCCCGGGGGCAAGATAAAGGAAATTGTGCTGATAAGTCTGGCTCTTCTCATTATATATCTGGTCATATCCATAGTCATAAAGCTTAAGATTGCAATAACCTCAAGGCTTGGGCAGAATATCATATATACAATACGAAGCGATATCTTCAACCATTTGCAGGAGCTGCCCTTTTCCTATTATGATGACAAGCCCCACGGGAAGATTCAGGTCAGGGTGGTAAACTACGTTAACAGCCTGAGCGATCTTTTGTCCAACGGAATTGTCAATACCATAACCGAGCTGTTCAGCCTGTTTTTCATTGTGGGCTTTATGCTTTCCATAAATATCAGGTTATCCCTGATCTGTCTGGCGGGGCTTCCCGTCCTGATGATATTAATTTTCATAATAAAGAAAAAGCAGAGGGTAGCCTGGCAGAAGCTCAGCAACAAGTCCTCCAATCTTAATGCCTATATTGCGGAAAGCATCAACGGCATACGGGTGACCCAAAGCTTCACCAGGGAAACGGAGAATACCAATATATTCAACAGGTTAAGCAACGAATACAGAAGGGCATGGATGAAGGGTGTCAAGCTTAATTTCCTGCTCTGGCCTGCTATTAATAATATCTCCACATGGACCTCCGCAGCAGTATATGTCGTAGGTATTGCCTGGCTGGATAAGGGCATGGAGGGGATAACGGTCGGTGTCATTACGGCAATGATCGGCTATATAGGGCGTTTCTGGGCGCCTGTAAATACCCTGGCCGGCTTCTATAACTCCATACTTAATGCAGTGTCCTACCTGGAGAGGATATTCCAGACAATTGACGAGCCGGTGCTTGTAAAGGACAGCGAGGGAGCCATAGCAATGCCTCCCATAAAGGGTGATGTGGAGTTTAAGGATGTATGCTTCAGTTATGAGGATGGTGTTCCGGTGCTTAACAATATCAGCTTCAGAGCTGCCGCAGGGGATTCCATTGCAATCGTCGGACCTACGGGGGCAGGCAAAACCACCATAATCAACCTTATCAGCCGTTTCTACAACCTGAATTCCGGATGCATAACCATTGACGGAATTGATATAAGCACAGTGCAGATCAAATCCTTACGTAAGCAGATGGGCGTAATGCTGCAGGACAGCTTCCTGTTCTCAGGAACGATTATGGAGAATATCAGGTATGGAAATATGGAGGCTACGGATGAGATGGTGATAGAAGCTGCCAAAACCGTCAGAGCCCATGACTTTATAACAGAGCTTGAAAACGGATATAATACAGAGGTTAACGAGAGGGGCACAAGGCTGTCGGTAGGACAGAGGCAGCTTATAAGCTTTGCCAGGGCATTGCTGGCAAACCCCAGGATACTTATACTAGACGAGGCCACCTCAAGCATAGATACGGAAACTGAGATCCTCCTGCAGGAGGGTCTTGCCAGGCTTTTAAAGGGGCGAACCTCCTTCATAATAGCCCATCGATTGTCCACAATTAAGAATGCAACCTGTATAATGTATGTGGATAATGGGCAAATTATTGAGATGGGAACTCATGAGGAGCTGATTGATAAGAAGGGCTTATACTGCGAGCTTTACAGATCCCAGTACAAGTTTCTTGAAAAGTAATTAAGGTATGGACAAAAGTAAAATATAAGCCCGGATAAAATGCATTTTGATATTGGACAATCAGGCCAAATATGCTATCATGTTAAATGTATTAAACATATAACAGTCATTTATCTGGGACTTGGAGCGTGATATTATGAGAAGGATAGCCGCATTACTGATATTGGTTTTTGCAATTGGTACTTTATCGGGATGCAAAGACAACAGCAAGGAGACAAATTTCATTCCTACACCGATTCCGCCTGATTTTACCGAGGAATATTCGGATGTGCCCAGCGAAGAGGAAATATTAGAATATAACCCTGACGATTCGGAAGCAAGCTCGGGAGAAGAGGACGAGGAGCCGTTATATACGGGGAAAACCATTGAAAAATATGTTAAGCTCAATAATTACGGTGCGACATTGAATGTCAGGAATAAGCCGTCAATGGAAAGCGACGTCGTCGGCTATCTGGTGCATACGGAAAAAATCAATGTTATTGAGATAAAGGACGGATGGGCAAGCTTTGTGTATCACAATGAAATATGCTATGTAAGCGAGGATTATCTTGTGGACTGGAAGCCCCCGTATCTTTCTCCTCCTACGCCCACGCCTACACCTGAACCTTCCCCAACGCCTACTCCGAAGGCATCCCGTTAAGATACGGCACCTTTATATATGATTAATTGCTATAAAGGTGTGTATGAACTTAAGCATAGATGTCATTGTGACATAGGTGTATAATACGCAAAAGGCGTATAGAGATAATGTGTATTATATACGTCTTAGTATTTAATACGTATATGCTTAAGGAGAAGTGTCGCTGCGGATATGGGAGATGAATTTACGCATGGAATCTGAGAGGAAGGTATTCTGCATGTAGCAGAAGCCAACCTCTCTTTTATTTACAGGCTTCTTAAGAGGTATGCTGACCAGTTGACCCCGGGCAAGCTCATCGGCTATGAACTCCTTCACCACACAGGCTATGCCAAGGCCCGTTTTTGCAAATTCAATAAGAAGATCCATGCTGCTTACCTCAAGGACCTGCTTTAATTCTATATGGTTTGTCTTAAAATAATCCTCGATATATTTCCGGGATATATTTTCTTCATCCAGCAGCATGATATTGGCACGGGAAAAAATGTCCTGGTCTCCCTCACGCAGCCTTAAGTTATCCAGATAGCCGGGACTTGCCGCAAAAATATCCTCTATCATCCCAATCCTATGGAAGACATAATCCCTGGGATTAAGCGGCTTTGCAACCAACCCTATGTCCAGCACACCTTCGGAAAGGCCCTTCAGCGTATGGGTAGTCGACTGGATGTCTATGGTTATCCTTATATGCGGGTTCTCGCTCACAAATTGCTTAAGGCATGGAAGCAGCAGGTATTTGCACAGGGTTGCGCTTACGCCTATCCTGAGATAACCTATACCCAGATCCTGTATTCTTTTGAGGGCATCCTCACCCTGCTTCAGGGCGTCGAAGGCTTTAAGAGTATGCTCGTATAAAAGCTCTCCCTCTCTCGTCAGCTTTACACCTCTTGAGCTTCGGACAAAGAGTGTAGTGCCGAGGTCGGCCTCCAGGGTGGAGATTGCCTTGCTTACTGCCGGCTGACTTATGAAGAGCTGGTTTGCAGCCCTTGAGATGCTGCCTGCACCGGCGACGCAATTAAATACATGGTAGAGTGAGAGGTTTTGCTCCATATGAAGGCTCCTTCCATAATAAAACCCATGATTTTAGATATAACTTGAAGTTATAATAACTATCATTAATATGTATTTTAATTATAATCCAAAATATGCTACAATTGCAACAGATAAATAAATGCGCAAGCGCATTTATGCGCATTGGACAATCACAACAATCTATAATCGGAGGATATTAGGATGGTTTATAACATTGCTTTAATTCCCGGGGACGGCATAGGGCCCGAGATAGTAGCAGAAGCCAGGAAGGTGTTGGATGCCGTAGGGAGAAAATACGGTCATGAATTTCACTATACGGAGGTGCTTATGGGAGGCGCCTCGATTGATGCAACCGGAGTTCCCCTTACCGATGAAGCACTTGAGACTGCAAGGAGAAGCGATTCCGTATTGCTTGGGGCAGTAGGGGGCAATGTAGGGCATTCCGCATGGTATGACCTTCCCCCGCACCTTCGTCCCGAGGCAGGGCTTCTTGCAATAAGAAAGGGCCTTGGGTTGTATGCAAATATACGTCCCGCCGTATTATACGAGGAGCTTAAGGGAGCATGCCCCCTTAAGGACGATGTGGCAGGGAACGGCTTCGATTTTGTGGTAATGCGCGAGCTGACAGGAGGATTGTATTTCGGAGAGCGGAAAACCTATGAGGAGAATGGTATAAGGAAGGCTATTGATACACTTGTCTATGATGAAATTGAGATTGGCAGGATAGCTCGCCGCGCTTTTGAAATTGCAATGAAGCGAAACAAGAAGGTCTGCAGTGTAGATAAGGCAAACGTGCTGGATTCCTCAAGGCTCTGGAGACAGGTCGTAAAGGAGGTTTCTAAGGATTACCCTGAGGTGGAGCTCAGTGATATGCTTGTTGATAATTGCGCAATGCAGCTTGTGAAAAACCCCGGCCAGTTCGATGTAATACTTACGGAGAATATGTTTGGCGACATACTTTCGGACGAAGCAAGCATGATAACAGGTTCAATAGGCATGCTGGCATCGGCAAGCCTGGGAGATTCAAGCCTCGGTTTGTATGAGCCAAGCCACGGCTCCGCACCTGACATTGCCGGGCAGGATAAGGCCAACCCTATTGCAACAATACTGTCCGCAGCAATGATGCTAAGGTTTTCCTTTGATCTTGCAGCCGAAGCCGACGATGTGGAAAATGCAGTGAAGGCTGTGCTTAAGAAGGGTTATCGTACAATAGACATCATGTCGGAGGGCATGACGCTGGTAGGCACAAGCAGGATGGGCAGCCTGATATCGAAGGAAGTAACAGGATA
>DCTS01000050.1:6678-36032 GCA_002329645.1 Lachnoclostridium sp. UBA1434
AACAGGATAATAAGCAGGATATCGGAAGTAGTAGCAGGATAATAAACAGGATGTCGGAAGAAGTAACAGGATAAGACCCCTGATATCCTAGTAATATAAACACCCTGATATAAAAGATATATAGATTGGAGGTAAGTATATGGGTATGACAATGACTCAAAAGATACTTGCGGCACATGCGGGACTGGACAGTGTATCTGCTGGAATGCTTATCGAAGCGGATCTGGATCTGGTACTCGGGAATGATGTGACTGCGCCGGTTGCCATTCGTGAGATGGAGAAGATGACTGTCACCAGAGTATTTGATAAGGATAAGATTGTGCTTGTGCCTGACCATTTTACACCTAACAAGGATATAAAATCTGCGGAGAATTGCAAAATCATGCGGGACTTTGCCATGAAGCAGGATATCACCAATTATTTTGAGATAGGTGAAATGGGTATAGAGCATGCACTGTTACCCGAGAAGGGCCTTGTGGTTGCGGGGGATGTGGTAATAGGAGCGGATTCCCATACCTGCACATACGGCGCCCTTGGAGCCTTTTCCACGGGAGTCGGGAGCACGGACATGGCAGCGGGTATGGCAACGGGAAAGGCATGGTTCAAGGTGCCGTCCGCTATCAGGATTATCTTAACGGGCAAGCCCTCAAAATGGGTAAGCGGTAAGGATGTAATCCTGCACATCATAGGAATGATCGGTGTGGACGGAGCGCTTTATAAATCCATGGAATATACAGGGGACGGTATAAAATACCTTTCAATGGATGACCGCTTCACAATTGCCAATATGGCTATAGAAGCAGGGGCTAAAAACGGTATTTTCCCTGTGGATGAAGAAACCGTTAAATATATGAAGGAGCATTCCGTCAGGGAGTACAGGATATACGAAGCCGATGAGGATGCGAAATATGATTCGGTTATTACGGTAGATTTATCACAGCTTAAGCCCACGGTGGCATTTCCGCACCTTCCTGGGAATACCCGTACCATTGACGAAGTTGGTGATATAAAGATTGACCAGGTTGTGATAGGCTCCTGCACCAACGGAAGGCTGGAGGATTTAAGGGCAGCCGCAAGGGTGCTTGAGGGAAGAAAGGTGGCAAAGGGAGTAAGGGCAATAATATTCCCTGCTACCCAGGATATATACTTAAAGGCTTTGGAAGAGGGCCTGATTGCGACCTTCATTAAGGCGGGCGCCGTTGTCAGTACACCTACCTGCGGACCGTGCCTTGGAGGACATATGGGTGTTCTGGCAGCAGGAGAACGGGCTGTTTCCACCACCAACAGGAACTTCGTAGGACGGATGGGGCATACGGATTCAGAGGTTTACCTTGCAAGCCCCGCCGTAGCCGCAGCAAGCGCCGTAACGGGCAGAATATCAGGGCCCGAAGAGCTTGGACTGTAATTGAGAGGAGGTATAGTATGAAAGCTTACGGAAGAGTTCACAAATATGGTGATAATGTGGATACGGATGTTATAATCCCTGCCCGTTATCTTAATACCTCCGACCCGAAGGAGCTGGCATCAAGGTGCATGGAGGATATAGACAAGGATTTTGTTAAAAAGGTTAAGCCCGGCGATATCATAGTTGCCGGAAGCAATTTTGGCTGCGGATCCTCCAGGGAGCATGCGCCCATAGCTATAAAGGCATCAGGAATAAGCTGTGTCATAGCCGAGACCTTTGCAAGGATTTTTTACAGGAATTCCATTAATATAGGCCTTCCTATAATAGAATGTGCAGAGGCTGTCAGGGAGATTGAGGACGGCGATATGGTTGAAATTGATTTTGACAGTGGTATTATAACCGACAAAACCAAGGATAAGCAGTATAAAGGCCAGGCCTTCCCCGAGTTCATGCAAAGGATTATTAAGGCAGAAGGACTTATTAACTACATTAACAGTCAGCAGCTAAGCTAAGCTTAACAGGCTGATGTCTGTTATTACTGGCAGCCTATGACTTTTGTTGCTGTACATATCCATGTATGATAATATTAATATAGAATCATACTATGATGATTCTATAATTTCATGAGAGGAATTGAAGCTTATGTGGATATTGTATGCAATATTATCAGCTTTTTTCGCCGCCCTTGTATCCATCCTGGCAAAGGTGGGACTTAAGGGGATAAACTCTAACCTGGCAACCGCATTAAGAACCATTGTGGTGCTTATTATGGCATGGGGTATTGTATTCTTAACGGGCAAGCATCATGAGATCGGCTCAATCACCGGTAAGAACTGGCGCTTCCTCATATATTCGGGTATTGCGACAGGCGTATCCTGGCTGTTTTATTTTAAAGCCCTGCAGATCGGAGAAGCCTCCAGGGTGGCGCCTATTGACAAGCTTAGCGTTGTAATTACAATGATTATGGCATTTATATTCCTTGGTGAAACACTTACGGTTAAAACCGCCATCGGCGGAATTCTGATACTTGCAGGCACACTGGTGCTGGCATTATAATTTCGGGCACAGACTTCATTATAGGAACCTTTTGATTTATATCATCATAAGTTGGAATAGAACTTCTTGTTAGGTGATGATATTCATTATGGATGGTACTATAAGATATACGATCCGCCCATATGATACTATATGGATGCTGGCACAGGTATTTAATACTACTGTGGACTCAATCATGGAGCTTAACCCCGGGATTAATCCCAGGAATCTGCAGATTGGCCAGGTTATAACCATAAGACCGGGATACCAGTATTATCAGCCGTATCCCGTTAACGAAGCCAGTGAAATGAACGATGAAATGGGAAGAGGAGAGCTTATCGGGGAGCTGTGCAAGTATTTCCGCATGCTGTGGGCACAGCATGTATATTGGACGAGAATGGCTGTCATGGGATTAGTGCACGATTTGCCCGATGCGGAGCTGATTATCCAAAGGCTGTTAAGGAATCCGGCCGACTTTGCCAATGCTTTGAGGGTATATTACGGGGATGAGGCTGCGCAGGAATTTGCTGATTTATTCACCGAACATATTGCACTTGCGGCGGAGCTTGTACGCTATGCCAAGGAGGGAAATATGGAGGCCGTATCCCAGACGGAGCAAAGATGGTTTGATAATGCTGCGCAAATAGCGGATTTACTGGCCAGAATTAATCCGAATTGGAGCAGTGAGGACTGGACTGCCATGCTGAACGAGCATCTGGAGCTGCTTAGGGATAATTCGATCGATATGCTGGAGGGTAATTACGAAGCAAGTATAAACGGATTTGATGATATTGAGGCACAGGCTATGGAAATGGCAGATATGATGTCCGAGGGTATTGTAATGCAGTTTGCATAGCATATAAGCCATATGCTTATTGAATATTTAACGGTTCAAGTATGATATTACCGGATTTTGCACATAATAATCCGGTAATATTATTATATCCGGAGGTACGATAATGGCAATAAGAAAAATGGACAAGCCTAACGAGGGAATCAAATGCATAGTAAACACCTGCGAATACTATATGTCAGGCGATCACTGCGCTGCAGAGCGTATTCAGGTTGAACCAAGAAACGCTCAGGATTCCGAAGAAACGGACTGCGCCACATTTGTTGCAAGGGATTCCTTCAGTTAAGCATTATAAAGTTTTATACCTTAATGAAAAAGCTGTCCCTTAAGAATATCCTTTTCATAGGATGCTCTTAGGGGACAGCTTATTTATTCATGTGTGCAGAGTATGTGTTCACGGCAAAAGCCCGTGGGCAAACACTAATATATTTACGATTAAGATTATGAGTTCTTCAGCACGATTTCTTCTATAATATCTGCCACATCCTCACAGCTGTCACAGCAGGCCTCCAGCCTGTTCATTATCTCAGTCCATGTCATAAGCTCGATGGGGTCGGTGCTGGTGCGGTACAGATTGCTTATCATATCTATATATAAGCGGTCTGCTTCCTCTTCAAAATCATTTACCTCAATAATCTTCGACTTCAGGGTTTTGGAGTTTTTAAAGCTCTTGAATTCCGTCAGCGCATCAGCCAGGGACTTGCAGCATTTCTCCACAAGGGCGGCAAATTTATGCACCTCAGGGCGTATCTTTTTAATATTGAACATGCTTATAAATATCAGCACATCCTCAACGGAATCCGTAACATCGTCTATATCCTGCGAAAGCTTTGTAATATCCTCACGCTCAATCGGAGGGAGGAATTCTTTTACCAGATGGTTCATCACCTCATGCTTTGCAAGATCGGCGCTATGCTCAATCTCATGCATCTCCTTAAGCTTTGAGGGAAGAGCTGAGGCGTCAAAGCTGTCCAGAGTTTTACGCAGTATTTCAGCCAAAACGGATGCATAATTGCTTTGGTTTATAAAGGCATCAAAATAATTAAACTCATTCTTCTTTTTCATCACAATTCTTCCTTCCGTATTAAATTAAAATATTTTCATAAATAAATATGACATAAGATATCCCAGGAGCCCACAGCCGGGAAAAGTGAGTATCCAGGCCGTAACCATTTCCTTTACAATGTTCCAGTTGATGCTGGATATCCTCTTGGCAGCTCCGACACCCATTATAGACATGGTTTTCATATGTGTCGTACTGACCGGGATTCCAAAGAGAGATGCTGTGAACAGGCTTAATGCAGCCCCTATATCTGTTGCAAAGCCCTGGTAGTTATCCAGCTTTACCATACCCATACCCACCGTCTTGATTATGCGGTAGCCGCCGATGGAGGTACCTGCTGCCATTACTATAGAGCAAAGCAGCATGAGCCAGATGGGGATTTCAAAATCGGCCGAATGGCTCTGTCCCTTTGCTAAAAATATGCCAAGCATGAATACTCCCATGAATTTCTGGCCGTCCTGTGCGCCGTGCATGAATGCCATTGCGGCGCCTCCCGCGATCTGCGCCCTTTTAAAGAAGGGCGTTGTTTTGCGCCTGTCCATACGCCTGCAAATACTGCCTATAAGCCGGGTTAGCACAAAGCCTGAACCAAAGCCCATTACGGTTGACATGATGAGTCCGTAGACGACCTTCATCCATTCGCTGCCGTTAACTCCCTTTCCGCCCTGGATTGCTATTGCCGCACCGGTTATTCCTGCTATAAGGGCATGGGATTCGCTGGTGGGTATTCCAAATGCCCAGGCAGCAACTGCCCATACAACTATGGCAAATAATGAGGCGCATAATGCAATCAGCGCATTATTATAATTATCTCCGAAATCAACCATTTTTGATATGGTCTCAGCTACGGATTTATTGACCATAGTCATGACGAATACTCCCAAAAAGTCAAATACCGCAGCCATGATAATAGCACTTCTCGGGCTTATAGAGCGTGTAGAGACGCAGGTGGCGATGGCATTCGGCGCATCCGTCCAGCCGTTGACAAAGATTACACCAAGCACCAGCAAAGCGGTTATGCCGAGCGCAGGGTATTCTCCCAGCCAATGCAGGAAATCAGATAATGAGATAGTCATGTTTGAGCCTCCTAAGAAATGAAAAATTTTTTCATTAGGTAATCATATCAATAAAAATCTTAACATGTTATGAAAACATTAGCAATTAACATTTCATATATATTTTCAGCAATAACGAGGCCAATTTATGTACATTTAACTAAAAATCAGTCTTTAGAGGCTGTCATTTATTATTTGGAAAAATATTTTTCAATTTTACATTGATTTTTAAAGGAATATACCTTATTATATACTGTACTACATTAAAGTGACACAGATTATTTGTCGAAATAGTAAGACCTGCAATATAAGCCTGGCAGAGCTGCAGGATAATAGTTTATAGGAAAGGCGGTTAAGTATGAGAAGCGATTCAGTAAAAAAAGGCATACAACAGGCCCCGCACAGGTCGTTGTTCAACGCTCTGGGATATACATCCGAGGAGCTTAACAGGCCAATTGTAGGGATAGTGAATTCATATAATGAAATAGTACCGGGACATATGAACCTGGATAAAATCGTCGAAGCAGTTAAGCTCGGAGTGGCAATGGCGGGGGGAACGCCCGTTGTATTTCCGGCAATCGCAGTATGCGACGGCATAGCAATGGGACACAAGGGAATGAATTATTCGCTTGTCACCAGGGAATTGATAGCGGACTCCACCGAGGCCATGGCTATAGCGCATCAGTTTGACGCCCTGGTTATGGTACCGAATTGCGACAAGAATGTGCCCGGACTTCTCATGGCAGCCGCAAGGCTTAATATTCCAACAATCTTTGTAAGCGGCGGTCCTATGCTTGCCGGAAGAGTTAAGGGCAATAAGACCAGCCTTTCAAGCGTATTTGAAGCAGTGGGGGCTTACAGTGCAGGCAAGCTGTCCGACGATGAGCTGGAGGAATATGAGAATAAAGCATGTGCTTCCTGCGGTTCCTGCTCAGGAATGTATACAGCCAATTCCATGAACTGCCTGACCGAGGCAATCGGTATGGGTCTTAAGGGCAACGGCACCATACCGGCGGCTTATTCCGAAAGAATACGCCTTGCAAAGCATGCCGGAATGAAGATTATGGAGCTTTTAGAGAAGAATATATGCCCGAGGGATATCATGACCAGGGAGGCCTTCATCAATGCCCTTACCGTTGATATGGCTTTGGGATGCTCCACCAACACCATGCTTCACATTCCTGCAATAATGAGGGAAGCAGGAGTGGAGTTTGACATGGATATGGTAAATGAAATCAGTGAAAGAACTCCCAACCTGTGTCATCTGGCGCCTGCAGGGCCCACCTACATGGAGGACCTGAATGAAGCCGGCGGCGTGTATGCCGTGATGAATGAACTGAACAGGGCAGGGCTTCTTTATACTGATTTGATTACCGCTACGGGAGTGACCGTAGGTGAAAATATTAAAAACTGCGTGAATCTTAATAAAGAAGTAATTCGTCCGATAGAAAACCCCTACAGCAGCACGGGAGGGCTTGCAATCCTCAAGGGCAATATTGCGCAGGAGTTTTCCGTAATCAAGAGATCGGCGGTTGATCCTTCAATGCTTAAGTTCAGCGGTCCTGCCAGAGTCTTTGACTGTGAGGAGGATGCGGTTGCAGCAATTAAGGGGGGCGTAATAAAACCGGGAGATGTAGTGGTCATCCGTTATGAAGGGCCTAAGGGCGGACCCGGAATGAGGGAGATGCTTAATCCCACAAGTGCTATAGTGGGTATGGGTCTGGGTTCCACAGTAGCTCTTATAACGGACGGACGTTTCTCGGGAGCCTCAAGAGGAGGCTGCATAGGCCATGTATCCCCTGAGGCTGCGGTGGGCGGTAATATAGCCCTTATTGAAGAAGGAGATATCATTAATATAGATATAGATGCATATTCGCTGAATGTGGATGTGTCCGAGGAGGAGCTGGCAGCAAGACGTTCAAAATGGCAGCCGAGACAGCCTAAGATAACTTCCGGATATCTGAAGCGTTATATCTCCATGGTATCCTCGGCAAGAAAGGGAGCAATCCTGGAGGTACCTGAAGACAGGCAGAATTAAGCATCAGGCAATAACTTAATTATGATTATGTTGGAGGTTATATATGAAATTGACTGGATCTCAAATAATAATAGAGTGTCTGAAGGAGCAGGGAGTGGATACCGTATTCGGTTTTCCAGGCGGAACAATATTGAATGTTTATGATGAATTGTATAAGCACAGCAATGAAATCCGCCATATTCTTACTTCCCATGAGCAAGGCGCTGCCCATGCCGCAGACGGGTATGCAAGAGCTACCGGCAAGGTAGGAGTCTGCATGGCCACCTCCGGCCCGGGTGCAACCAATCTGGTTACAGGTATTGCAACAGCTTACATGGACAGTGTTCCCGTAGTTGCAATAACTGCTAATGTATTTACCAGTCTTTTGGGTAAGGATTCCTTCCAGGAGATAGATATTGCAGGCATTACCATGCCGATAACGAAGCACAATTATATTATTAAGGATGTTAACAAGCTTGCCCCGGCGATAAGGAATGCCTTCCGCATTGCCCGTTCGGGAAGACCGGGACCTGTTCTTGTGGATATCACCAAGGATGTTACTGCCGCAATCGGTGAATATGAGCCTGTCGAGCCGGTTTATAAAAACGGCAGGACACCGCATCCAAGCGACGAGGATATTGCTGTTGCAATCAGCATGATAGAAAAGTCCAAAAAGCCCTTTGTACTTGTAGGAGGCGGAGCGGTTATATCCGAAGCCGATAAGGAGCTGGCCGAGTTTGTAAGCAAGGTGGATGCGCCTGTTGCGGACACATTGATGGGCAAGGGAGCATATGACGGAACTGCACCCAACTATACAGGAATGCTTGGAATGCACGGAACCAAGGCCTCTAATCTGGGCGTTACAGAATGCGACCTTTTGATTGCAGTAGGCTCAAGGTTCTCCGATCGCGTAACAGGGAATGCCAAAAAGTTTGCCCGCAATGCCAAAATACTTCAGATTGATATTGACCCTGCGGAAATCAATAAAAATGTTTTTGCAACTGCAAATGTTATCGGGGACATAAAAGAAGCCCTCGGAAAGATTAACCTAAAGCTTAAACAGCAGGACCACAAGGAATGGATGAGCCATATAATAGAGCTTAAGGAAAAGAATCCTTTAAAATACAGGCAGGATATCCTTACGGGGCCCTACATACTGGAGAAGCTTTATGAAGTCACCGGCGGGGATGCCATAATTACCACCGATGTGGGACAGCATCAGATGTGGTCGGCATTGTATTATAAGTTCACAAGGCCGCGAACCTTCCTGTCCTCGGGAGGCTTAGGCACAATGGGATACGGTCTAGGGGCCTGCATAGGAGCTAAGATCGGAGTTCCGGACAAGAAGGTTATTAATATTACCGGAGACGGCTGCTTCAGGATGAACATGAATGAGCTGGCAACGGCAACAAGATATGATGTTCCTATTATTGAAATAATATTTAACAACCATGTATTAGGAATGGTCAGACAGTGGCAGACACTGTTCTATGATAAGAGATATTCCTATACCACCCTTAATGACAAGGTCGATTTTGTCAAGCTTGCGCAGGCAATGGGAGCCAGGGCATTCAGGATAACAAAAAAGGAAGAGGTAGAAGGCATACTTAAGGAGGCCTTAGCCCTTAACGAGCCCGTATTAATTGACTGTGTTATAGACTGTGACGAGAAGGTATGGCCCATGGTTGCTCCGGGAGCCGCAATAGAGGAAGTGTTCTCCGGAGAATAGTTTCAATGGCTTTATTATCAGGCGGTTTAATACCTAATAAAAGGGTATTGACAGAAAAATAACAAAGTTTTATAATGAGAACAACACTTTACCATACTAAAGCAGCATGCCAAAAAACTAAATTTTGTAAGGATCCAAGGGAGGATGATTTGATGGGAAGAATTTATAACTTTTCGGCAGGACCGGCAATGCTTCCGGTAGAGGTATTGCAGGAGGCAGCAGATGAAATGCTGGATTACAGAGGGACCGGAATGTCCGTTATGGAGATGAGTCACAGATCCAAGGCCTTCGAGTCAATTATTCAGGAGGCGGAAGCAGACTTAAGGGAGCTTATGAGCATACCTGATAATTATAAGGTGCTTTTCCTCCAGGGCGGGGCATCACAGCAGTTTGCCGCAATACCCATGAACCTTATGAAAAACAAGGTTGCCGATTATATTATCACCGGACAGTGGGCAAAGAAGGCATATCAGGAGGCTTGTATTTACGGAAAGGCCAATATAATTGCTTCATCAGCAGACAAGACATTTTCATATATACCCGACTGCTCGGATCTGCCGGTATCCAGTGACGCAGATTATGTGTACATATGCGAAAACAACACCATCTACGGAACCAAGTATAAGAAGCTTCCCGATACGAAGGGGAAGACACTTGTTGCCGATGTATCCTCCTGTTTTTTGTCTGAACCCGTTGATGTAACCAGGTATGGTGTTATATATGGCGGAGTGCAGAAGAATATCGGACCGGCAGGCGTGGTCATAGTGATAATCCGTGAGGATCTCATTACTGAGGATACGCTCCCCGGTACGCCTACCATGATGAAATATAAGATACATGCAGATAATGCATCCCTTTACAATACCCCTCCTGCTTACGGCATATACATTTGCGGGAAGGTGTTCAAATGGATTAAGAATCTGGGCGGCCTGGAGGCAATGAAGGTAAGAAACGAGAAGAAGGCTGCGATTCTTTATGATTTCCTTGACCAGAGCAAATTGTTCAAGGGCACCGTTGTAAAGGAAGACCGTTCATTGATGAATGTTCCTTTTGTAACCGGCAGTGAGGAGCTGGATGCAAAATTCATAAAGGAAGCCAAGGCAGCAGGCTTTGAGAACCTGAAAGGCCACAGAACCGTCGGCGGAATGCGGGCCAGCATCTACAATGCAATGCCCATCGAGGGCGTTGAGAAGCTTGTTGAGTTCATGAAGCAATTTGAAGCCGAGAATACAAAATAACCAGGAATTCGGAAGGAGATCTTGATATGAAATATGCTTGCCTTAATCCCATCGCAAAGGTAGGACTTGATTTTTTCACAGAAGGCTTCGAGAAGACCGACAATGTTGACGAGGCTGATGTAATACTTGTAAGAAGCGCTGTAATGCATGAAATGACCTTCGGCAGGAATCTGAAGGCAATAGCCCGGGCAGGCGCCGGCGTTAATAACATACCGCTGGAGAAATGCGCGGAGCAGGGCATTGTGGTATTCAATACACCCGGCGCCAATGCCAACGGCGTCAAGGAGCTTGTTATAGCAGGCCTTATCATGGCATCCAGGGATATTATCGGCGGTGTTAACTGGGTGCAGACAATAAAGAACGAGGCAGGCGTTGCAAAGCTTGTGGAAAAGGGCAAAAAGCCCTTTGCCGGCAGCGAGATCCAGGGCAAGAAGCTTGGTGTAATCGGTCTCGGAGCAATCGGCGTACTGGTGGCCAATGCCGCTAATCGCCTGGGGATGCAGGTATACGGATGTGATCCGTTTATATCTGTGGACAGCGCATGGAATTTATCCAGGGATGTCATTCATGTTAAGACCAGGGAAGAAATATTTGCCGAATGTGATTATATAACCGTTCACACACCCCTTGTAGAGGATGAGAACCCCGATGTCAACACCAGGGAAATGATTAATAAGGATGCCCTGTCAAAAATGAAGGATGGCGTAATCATCCTCAATTTTGCACGGGATCTGCTGGTTAATGATGATGATATGGAGGAAGCGTTAAAATCCGGCAAGGTGGCAAAGTATGTAACAGACTTCCCCAATGACAAGACTGCTAAGATGGAGGGAGTTCTTGCAATTCCCCATCTGGGCGCTTCCACCGAGGAATCGGAGGACAACTGTGCTGTCATGGCAGTGAAGCAATTAGTCGACTATATAGAGAACGGCAATATTAAAAACTCCGTCAATTATCCGAACTGCGACGCAGGAGTCTGCAAGACCTCAGGGCGTATCGCAATCCACCACAAAAATATTCCGAATATGCTTACACAGTTTACCGGAGTAATCTCGGCGGTGAACGTAAACATCTCGGAAATGGTGAACAGAAGCAAGGGTGAATATGCCTACACCGTACTGGATGTAGAGGCATCGGATAACACCGAGGTGGCAAAAAGACTTGAGGCTATTAACGGCGTACTGAAGGTTAGAATTGTAAAATAATTTATAAATAATTAGTAGAAGATTGGGCTTTTGCAAAATCAAATTACTATAATCAAGGAAAGGGCGACAGCTTCCCTCACACACAATAAGTGCATTACGGGGAGCAATTGCCCTTTCCTGATATTATATCTGATATTAGTCAACATCCCCATCTTCTGCCTTATTTGCTCTTGCAAAAAAAAGTATAATAGTTTAGAATTTAATAAGTATTACAATACTTTTCTGATGAGGCCTGCTCGGATTATTTATTGTATGGATAAGGGAGGAAAATGGTATGCAGGAGGGGTATAATTATAGAAAAGCCGACAAGGCGAATTTATTTGCAATATCATTCGGTATATTATTACTTTTAGTTCTGCTTGCGATAACAAGGGGTCTGGTAGAAAGCTTAACACCTATTATTCTGGGGTTTTCAACAATTGCATTAGCGGTAGTAACCTACTTTCTTCCAATAAAACCGTATATCAGGGGTATGATTTATCCGATACTGACAAGCTTGGCGTCCATAGGGTTGTTTATTGCGGATGGATTTAATATTAACAAGCATTACATCCTTCTTGCATCAATCGGTATGGTCGCTTTGTATTTTAAGAAGGAGCTGGTCCTTCTTCATGGATTGATTGTAACTGTTGAAATAGCGGTAATGTATATATTTGCCCGGGATAATTTTCTTGCACAGGATGCAAATGTCAAGGGCTTGGTTACTGTAATTGCAATGGTTTTCGGTAACCTGATGTTTATGTACTGTGTTATAAAGTGGGGCAATGACCTGGTTAAAAAGGCAATAATGAAGGAAGAGGAATCTGTAAGCATAATCAAGCAGCTTAACGAAACCCTGACAACAATTAAGGATGGCGCAAAAACCATAGACGGCAATGTAAGCGATATGAACGCAATGATGCAGAACATCGGTGAATCGAGCAAGGCAATCCTGGAATCCGTACAGCAGATATCTGCAGCAATACAGGAGGAAGCCTCAAGTGTCAATTTGATTAACAACTCTATGGCTAATTCAATGGAGATGGTCAACAGTACCGTGGAAATCTCCAGAAGCGTTTTGAATAAGTCCAATGATATGAGCTTAAAGGTAGAGGATGGCTGGGAGAAGGTCAACAGTGTGACAGATAGCATGGGGATCGTAAAATCAGCTATCAGTCTTACCGCCGGAACAGTTAAGGAGCTTATAGAAAGTCTTGGCGAAATAACCCGGCTGCTCAGCGGGATCAAGGAAATTGCCGGACAGACCAATCTTTTGGCCCTTAATGCATCCATTGAATCGGCACGTGCGGGTGAGCATGGCAAGGGCTTTGCCGTAGTTGCGGAGCAGATAAGAAAGCTTTCGGAACAGAGCAGGGACATTATTGCAGACATTAACAAGGTAACGGAGGATATAGCCGAGAAATCAATGGTGGCTTCCGTCAAGTCTGCCGAAGGCGAAGAAGCTGCCAATGAGGGCATGACCGTTATCAGCGGCATCAGGGATTATTTCGGTGAGCTTAAGGATTTCTACAAGGATATTAACAGCGAAATGCAAAACAGCGTCAGGGATATAGAGACAACTGCCGGTTTATTTACGGAGATTCAGGAGCAGCTTATGAATGTGGCAAGCATATCTGAGGAGAACTCCGCCTCCACCCAGGAGATACTTTCATATATTGAGAGCGAGAATTCACAGATTGTCAATATGAAGGATACTACGGCAGAGCTTGGCAAGTTAAGCGGGACATTAAAGGATTTGGCATATGGAGGATGACTAAATGGCGACAGTAAGACCATTCAGGTGTATCAGGCCTGAAGAAAGCGTGGCTTCCCGGGTTGCTGCATTGCCCTATGATGTATACAGCAGCAGTGAAGCCAGGCAGGAGGTTTTAAGAGAGCCCCTGTCCTTTTTAAGGGTTGACAGGGCTGAGACTCAATTTACGGATGATGTGGATACATATGATCCAAGGGTATACAGTAAGGCTAAGGATTTGCTTTCGGACATGATAAGGGACGGCATCCTGATATCCGATGAAGAGGAATGCTATTATATATATGAGCTGACTATGGATAAGCGTTCCCAGACAGGTCTGGTTGCCTGTGCATCTATTGACGATTATCTTAAGGGCATCATAAAGAAGCATGAAAACACCAGAGAGGACAAGGAGCTTGACAGGATAAAGCATGTGGATATATGCGGCGCCCAGACGGGGCCCATATTCCTTGCATACCGCTCCAGGCAGAGCATAAAGGCTGTTTTGGATAGGGCCAAAAAGGAAACGCCCCTTTATGATTTTACGGCAAATGACGGTATAAGGCATCGTGTATGGAAAATTAACGGCAGCAGTGTAATCTGTGAGCTTAAGGAAGAGTTTTCTAAGGTGGACAGTATATATATTGCGGACGGGCATCACAGGGCTGCTTCGGCAGTCAAGGTTGGCTTGAAGAGAAGGCAGGACAATCCGGATTATACCGGCAATGAAGAGTTCAATTATTTCCTGTCGGTGCTGTTTGCCCATGAGGAGCTTATGATTATGCCTTATAACAGGGCGGTAAGGGACTTAAACGGCCTTTCATCAAGGGAATTCATAGATAGAATCAGGGAAAGCTTTGAGGTGCACCTGGCAGGCAATAAGCCCTACAAGCCCGAAGAAAAGGCATCCTTCGGAATGTATTTGGACGGATGCTGGTATGTATTAAGAGCTAAAAAGCATTTGACAGATATTTCGGATCCCGTAAAGAGACTGGATGTATCCCTGCTGCAGGATTACCTGCTTAAGCCCGTATTGGGAATCGAGGATCCTCGCACCGACAAAAGAATCGACTTCATCGGAGGAATAAGAGGCCTGGCAGAACTGGAAAGACGGGTATGCACTGATATGAGCGTTGCATTTTCGATGTATCCGACCTCCATAACGGAGCTGTTTGCTGTTTCGGATGCAGGAATGCTCATGCCTCCCAAGTCAACATGGTTTGAGCCCAAGTTAAGAAGCGGATTGTTTATCCATGCAATCTGAGAGATTGCTTGTTTTTAATCATTTTGCAGGTTATAATTAATTATCATACATAGGAGGTAAGATTATGGCTAATTTAAGAGGAACTAAAACACTTGAAAATCTTATGAAATCATTTGCGGGCGAATCCCAGGCCAGGATGAGGTATACATACTTTGCATCCGTTGCAGGCAAAGAGGGTTATAAGCAAATTCAGAATATCTTTATGGAAACCGCAGAGAATGAGAAGGAGCATGCCAAGGTATTCATGAAGCTTGCGCTTGAAGGCCTTGACGGCGAGAATCCTGCTCCTGTGGAGATTAATGCAACCTATCCGTTTGCTTATGGCGACACAGTTGCCAATTTAAGATCTGCAGCCGCAGGTGAGCATGAGGAAGCTGAGACAGACTACCCTGCATTTGCAAAGGTTGCAAGGGAGGAAGGCTTCCCTGAAATAGCTGCCAGGTTCATGCTGATAGCCGGCGTGGAAAGGCATCATGAAGCAAGATATCGCAAGCTCCTTGAGAATATCGAAAACGGCACTGTTTTCAAGAAGGACGGCAAGGTATTCTGGAAATGCCTTAACTGCGGATATGTGCATGAAGGAGATGCAGCGCCTGTTGAATGTCCGGCATGCAAGCACCCGCAAGCTTACTTCCAGCTGCTGGATGACTGCTTTTGATTAAATATATGAAACAGCAAGATGATAAAGGGTATACCCTAGTGATAAACCCTAAGGGTAGACTCTAAAGGGGACACCCCAGGGGCAGACCCTTTAGGGTCTGCCCTTTAGCCTCTTTTTAACATTTTACTTTAAAATAGGGACAGGCTGTGGTAAAATATATGGAAAACTGACGAGGGAGAAAATCATGAGCAATTTTTTTAATTTGGAGAACCCGGTATTTGTTACGTTGAGCAGAATATTTGATCTGATATTTATAAGTATCGTATATTTGCTTGTATGCCTGCCGGTAATCACCATAGGGCCTGCAAATACCGCACTATATTATGCCGTAGTAAAGGTTATCAGGAAGGAAAGGGGATATCTTCTCAGGGAATTCTTCAAATCCTTCAGGCAGAACTTTAAACGGGGAGCAATAGCAGGAATCATAATGCTGGTTGTTAACTCCCTGCTGGTATATGACGTATATTATGCATTGAACATGGCAAATGTGGATAATACCAAGGGCTCCATATTCCTGGGAGTCTTTATTGCATTCTTTTTGCTGGCTGTCAGCTTCAACATATATGCCTTTCCCATACTGTCAAGGTTTGAAATGACCGTGAAGCAATTAATAAAGGCTTCGGTATATATGTCAATGAGACATTTGCTCTCTACAATTCTTATGGTTGTGATAGTTGCGGCTTCGGTAGTTGCATTTTTCTTTGTGCCATTGCTGATCATGATACTTCCGGGAGTTGCCACTCTGCTGATATCCCTTTTGATGGAGCGGGTATTTAGAAAGTATATGCCTGAGTCCGAGGGGCCCGGTGAGGAAACCGGCAAGGACGAATGGTATCTTGAATAAATGATGTGTATAACGGGGAGGACATAGTATGTCAGAAAAACTGACGGATGTATTTGGTATAGACGTGTTCAGCGATGCGGTAATGGTTGAGCGCCTGCCTAAAAGGATTTATTCTGCTTTGAAAAAGACCATAGATGAGGGCGAAGAGCTGGATACGAATGTTGCTGAGGTTGTGGCTAACGCAATGAAGGACTGGGCAATAGAGAGGGGAGCAACCCATTATACCCACTGGTTCCAGCCAATGACAGGAATTACTGCTGAGAAGCACGATTCCTTTATAAGTCCTACAACGGACGGCAAAATTATCATGGAATTCTCAGGCAAAGAGCTTATTAAGGGGGAGCCTGATGCGTCCTCCTTCCCGTCGGGGGGTCTTCGGGCAACCTTTGAAGCCAGAGGATACACCGCATGGGACTGTACATCACCGGCATTTTTAAGGGAGGATGCTGCAGGAGTTACGCTTTGCATACCTACAGCCTTCTGCTCCTATAACGGAGAGGCTCTGGACATGAAGACACCTCTGCTTCGCTCAATGGAAGCCCTTAACACCCAGGCACTGCGGGTACTTAAGCTGTTCGGGCATACCGATGTTAAGAAGGTAAACCCTTCAGTGGGACCGGAGCAGGAGTATTTCTTAATAGATAAATCAAAATACCTTCAGCGGGAGGATCTCATATTCACCGGAAGGACCCTGTTCGGTGCAATGCCGCCCAAGGGACAGGAGCTGGACGATCATTATTACGGAAGCATCAAGGAAAGAGTGGCTTCCTATATGAAGGAGCTTAACGTTGAGCTGTGGAAGATGGGCGTTACCGCAAAAACACAGCATAATGAGGTTGCTCCTGCGCAGCACGAACTGGCTCCGATTTATACAACCGCAAATATTGCAACAGACCATAACCAGCTTGTAATGGAATATATGAAGAAGGTTGCCAACCGACATGGCCTTACCTGTCTTCTGCATGAAAAGCCCTTTGCCGGAGTGAATGGCTCAGGTAAGCATAATAACTGGTCAATGCAGACCGATACCGGAATGAATTTACTCAATCCCGGCAAAACACCCAACGAAAACGTACAATTTTTGTTGTTCTTATCGGCCGTGCTGAAGGCTGTTGATTTACATGCAGATCTTTTGCGTGTTGCTGCTGCCAATCCGGGCAATGATCACAGGCTTGGCGCAAATGAGGCGCCTCCGGCAATAATTTCCGTATACATCGGTACGCAGCTTGAGGATGTTTTAAACCAGCTTATAAATAACGGTGAAGCTAAAAACTGTAAGCACGGGGGCTGGCTGAATGTGGGTTCACATGCCATACCTGAGCTTAAAAAGGACGCAACCGACAGGAATCGTACATCGCCCTTTGCATTCACCGGCAATAAATTTGAATTCAGAATGGTACCCTCCTCGGCATCTATTGCAACAGCCAACACTATAATTAATACTATTGTGGCGGACGTGCTGTGCGATATGGCGGACGAGCTTGAGAAGGCGGATAATTTTGAGCAGGCAGTGCAGGAGCTGATTAAGAGAACAGTATGCGAGCATAAGCGAATTGTTTTCAACGGCAACGGCTATGGTGATGCCTGGGTTGAAGAGGCAGCCAGACGGGGACTCCCCAATATAAAGACAATGGTGGATTCCATTCCGGCTCTTACCGCTGAAAAGGCCATAACATTATTCGAAAAGCACAAGGTGTTCTCGGTAAATGAGCTTAAGGCCCGTGCCGAAATCATGTATGAAGATTATTCCAAGGCAATAAATATTGAGGCAAAGACCATGATAAACATGGCTTATGTCAAATACTTCCCTGCAATAATAGGCTATGCCGGGGAGGTTGCCAAATCAATCAATGAAATAAGGGCGGCAGTACCTGAAGCTGATGTGGAGCTGCAGGATACTCTTGTTACCGAGATATCGCATCTGCTTTCAAAGGCAAGAAGCGCCGTAAAGCATCTGCAGGCACTGGTGGAAAGGGCGCAGGATATGCAGGAGGGTCATGATAAGGCTGCTTTCTTCAGGGATGAGGTAATTCCTGCAATGCAATACCTGCGTGAGCCGATAGATGCTCTGGAGCTTATTGTTGATGCCGACAGGTGGCCGGTTCCGACCTACGGCGATTTACTGTTTGAGATATAATACGAATAGGAATAGGGAAGGGCTGCTGCCTTTCTTACAGGGCGTGTTTCATAATGACTTTTTAAGTTGATTATGAAACATGCCCTTATACATTTTTGTCGATATTCTGCATATAATGATTAATAATAAATTAACGAGTATATTACTGCGTATACAGATTGCCGCTCATATTACTGCACAGATTACCGCGCATATTACTGCGTATATTACTGCGCATATTACTGCACATATTACTGCACATATTATCGCGCATATTACTGCGTATATTAATAACAGGCTACCGTGCATAATACCGCACAAATAATCGCGCAGATTACCAGCAGATACCGCATAACCGTAACTTCAGTCATGAATAAGTCAAACGGCATGCTTTATATGGCTGTAAAAAAATCTTGACATCGGGGCAGGAATGCTATATATTTTGATTATCAAAATATTTGCTACTCAAAACATATGCAGCTAATATATATTTCTTCAATCATATAAGCATATGTTTGGGGATACTTAGGAGATGAGCAGGTGAAGGAAAAGTTTCTGGAAATAAACAAATTGCTTGTTGAGATCTATGATGATGTCAATCATATCGAGGAGTATTCAATCAAGCAGGGAGCCTTCAGCGATTTATCCATAACCGAGATCCATACGATTGAGGCTGTAGGTCTGTATGGGACAAAAACCATGTCCGAGATTGCAGGAGCCCTTGATATCACTATGGGAACCCTGACAACTGCCGTGGATAAGCTGATCAGGAAGGGTTATCTTGAAAGGAGCCGGAGTGATACTGACAGGCGGATAGTCAATGTGGGACTTACTAAAAGGGGGAAGCTGGCATACAGAATACATGAGAAGTTCCACATGGATATGGTGAAGGCAATAATGAGCGATTTCTCGGAGGAGGAAGAGGAAATACTTCTGACGGCTCTCAAGAAGCTTAATATACATTTAAAGAGTATCTACATGCATGGCAATACTTAATACAGGAGGTCCGGCAATGAGACATGGGGTAATCATCGGTACAGGGAGCTATACGCCCCCACACGTAATGACTAATGATGACCTGGCTGGGATGGTTGATACAAGTGATGAATGGATCTCATCCAGAACAGGCATTAAGGAACGCAGGATATCTGCCGGTGAGTCCACCTCCGATCTGGCTTATGAGGCGTCCTTAAGGGCATTAAAGGTTTCAGGCCTAAGCCCTGAGGAGCTTGATTTAATAATATGCGCAACAATAACCCCTGACTATTTCATGCCCTCGGTTGCATGCACGGTACAGGACAGACTCGGAGCGGGGAATGCAGCTGCATTCGATCTTTCGGCGGCATGTACGGGCTTTATATATGCAATGGTGACGGCAGAGCAGTTCATCAGTACGGGAATGTACAATAATGTACTTGTCATAGGGGCTGAAACCATATCAAGGATATTGGACTGGGATGACCGTTCCACCTGCGTATTGTTCGGAGACGGAGCCGGAGCCATGATTTTATCGGCTGCGGAAGGCCCGGGACATATATTAGGATCGGTTCTGACATCCGACGGAGGAAAGCAGGATTATCTTACCTGCCCCGCAGTTTCGCTGGTTAATCCATATACGGGGGATAGCAATGCAAAGTGCGATCCGCATATTAAAATGCAGGGACAGGAGGTCTTCAAATATGCGATTCGGGCAATCACCGACTGTATTGACAGGGTGCTGAACAAAGCAGGACTTTCCCTGCAGGACATAAAATACATCCTGCCTCATCAGGCAAATAAAAGGATAATCGAGCAGGCTGCAAAATTCAGTAATTCTCCCTTTGAGAAGTTTTATCTGAACCTGGAGGACTACGGCAACACATCGGCGGCAAGCATAGGAATTGCATTGGATGAGATGATTAGAGAGGGCTTGCTTATACGGGGCGATAAAATTATCCTGGTAGGGTTTGGCGGAGGTTTGACAAGCGGAGCGGTATTGCTTGAATATTAGCATTAACATAATTTAAAATATTAATTATTTTAAGGAGGAAAAAGAAGTGGATTTAAACAGGATTAAGGAAGTAGTAGCCGAGCAGCTGGGAGTGGAGGCAGAAGAGCTTAAGCCGGAGGTCTCCCTTAAGGGTGACCTGAATGCGGATTCCCTTGATTTGTTCCAGATAATTATGTCCCTTGAGGAAGAGTTTAATATCGAGATTCCTACCGAGGATACGGAAAGCATCCGTACAATAGGTGATATCGAGCATTATATCAGCAAAAGAAAAGCCAATATGTAATTTTAGTCTGGAGGATTTGTATGAAATCACGAGTGTGTGAGCTCCTGAATATTGAATACCCTATTTTTCAAGGCGCAATGGCAAGGATATCCGATGCATCTCTGGCAGCAGCAGTATCCGAGGCAGGAGGGCTGGGCATAATTGCAGGGGGGACAGCTCCGGCGGACTATGTAAGGAAAGAGGTACAAAAGGCAAAGAGCATCACAAAGAAGCCTTTTGCCGTAAATATAATGCTGTTAAGCGAAAATGCGGATGAGATAGCCGCAATGGTCTGCGAGGAAGGTGTCAGGGTGGTAACAACCGGAGCAGGGACTCCCGGAAGGTATATGGACATGTGGAAGAAGCATGATATAAAGGTTATTCCGGTGGTTCCTTCGGTGGCTATTGCCAAAAGGATGGTCCGCAGCGGCGCCGATGCGGTAATAGCGGAGGGTACCGAAGCAGGAGGGCATGTAGGTGAGCTCACAACAATGGTGCTGGTTCCGCAAATTGCAGATGCAGTTGACGTACCTGTCATAGCGGCAGGCGGTATAGGAGACGGGAGAGGATTGGCGGCTGCTTTCATGCTTGGTGCAGAGGCAGTACAGGTCGGAACCCGTTTCCTGGCCGCCTACGAATGCAGCGTACATGAGAATTACAAAAAGAAAATACTTGCAGCCAGAGATATCGACACGGTGGTAACGGGAAGAAGTACAGGACATCCGGTACGCATCTTAAGGAACAAATTAAGCCGCAGATTCATGGAGCTTGAGTCATCAGGCGCACCCGTCGGGGAAATTGAAAAGCTGGGAGTGGGAGCCCTTGCCCGGGCTGCCGTCGAGGGTGATATGGATTACGGAAGTGTCATGTCGGGTCAGATAGCAGCCCTTGTAAACAGGGAGCAAAGCTGCAGGGACATCATAATTGAAATGATGGATGAAGCAAGAAAACTGCTTAATAAGGACTGGGGGCTATAATGATGAAGCTGGCTTTGTTATTCAGCGGTCAGGGCTCCCAGTATCCGGGGATGGGCAGAGAGCTTTATGACTGCCTGGAGGTTTGCCGGAGAGTGTTTGAGGAAGCGGACGACAGCCTGAGCATGAAGCTTTCAGAGCTTATCTTTACAGGGAGCAGGGATGAGCTTGATCTTACCGAGAACACACAGCCCGCGGTATTGACAGTCTCCCTTGCGGCATATGCGGCATTTTCCGGGTACGGTATAACGCCATATGCAGCTGCGGGGCTGAGCCTGGGTGAATACTCCGCCCTTACTGCAAGCGGTGTGTTCACTATTAATCAGGTCGTTTCCCTGGTAAGAAGAAGGGGACGCTTCATGCAGGAAGCAGTTCCCGGGGGTAAGGGAAAAATGTGTGCAATAATAGGGCTTGACAAGGAAGGAGTGCAGAAGGCCTGCGATGAGGCCTCCGTCTGCGGAATTGTGGAGCCGGCAAACTTTAATTGTCCCGGACAGATTGTAATAGGCGGAGAGATAGGGGCGGTGGATGAAGCAGCTAAGCTTTGCACTAAATATGGAGCCTTAAGGACTGCAGACCTTGCGGTGAGCGCACCCTTCCATACCTCAATGCTTAAACCGGCAGCGGTAAGGCTTCAGGCTGAGCTTGAGCAGATTAAGCTTGGGAAAATGAGCATTCCGGTAATAAGCAATGTAAATGCGGACTATATTCGGGATGAAGGCCATATTAAGGAGCTTTTATACCATCAGGTTATGAGCAGTGTCCTATGGGAGGATACCATACGCAGAATGATAAATGACGGGGTAACAACCTTTGTTGAGCTTGGACCCGGAAAGACACTTTCCGGATTTGTTAAAAGGGTGGACAGGAAACTTAAGATCTATAACATTGAAGACAGGGCTTCTTTGGAAAGGACTGCAGAGGAACTTACAAAATGTATGTAGAAAGGAAGGCATTTATGCTGGAAGGTAAAGTGGCGGTTGTTACAGGTGCAGGCAGGGGAATAGGCCGTGCAATAGCATTGCGGCTGGCTGAAAACAAGGCCAAAGTGGTAATTAATTACCGCAGCAGCCTTGTCCAGGTTGAGGAGCTTCTAAACAGGATAAAAGAAATGGGCGGCGAAGCTGCAGCCGTAAAGGCGGATATAAGCATCGAGGCCGAGGCAAAAAGCCTTATGGAGGCAGCAGTTAATAATTTCGGAAGAATAGATATACTGGTAAATAATGCAGGCATTAACAGGGATAATCTTATGATAAGAATGACCGAGGAGGAATTTGACAGGGTGACCGATGTGAACCTTAAGGGTACATTCTTTTGCATGAAGCATGGGGCAGCGGCAATGCTTCGGCAAAGAAGCGGCAAAATAATAAATATATCCTCAATTGCAGGTATCAGGGGAAATTCGGGCCAGGTCAATTATGCTGCGGCTAAGGCAGGAATTATCGGAATGACAAAATCCGCCGCAAGGGAGCTGGCAGGCAGAGGTATCACAGTCAATGCGGTTGCGCCGGGTTATATAACAACGGATATGACTAATGCCCTGCCGGAAGGGATCAGAGAAGCAAGCCTTGCATGTATTCCGATGAAGCGTTTCGGAACAGTTGAGGAGGTGGCGGGTGTTGTCTGTTTCCTTGCATCTGAAGCAGCAGATTACATCACCGGCCATGTAATACAGGTTGATGGCGGAATGGGCATATAATACAGGAGGAAGGCAAAATGACTCATAGAGTAGTAATAACGGGAATTGGTGCGATTACCCCGTTGGGCAATAATGCGGAGGATTTTTTTAAGGGAGTTAAGGAGGGGCGCTGCGGTATAGGCTTTATTGATGCCTTTGATACCGAGGGCTACTCCGTAAAGCTTGCTGCACAGGTCAGGGGCTTTGATCCGAAGGAATATATGGATATAAAGGAAGCCAGGAGAATGGACCGCTTTTCCCAGTTTGCCATAGCTGCAACCCGGGAAGCCTTAAGATGTGCCGGCCTGGACCTTGAAAGTGTTGACAGGGATCGTGTCGGTGTAATTGTCGGCTCCGGAATAGGCGGCATAGACAATATCGAGAAGGAAGCCAAGGTGCTTTTGGAAAAGGGCCCGAAAAGGATTAATCCGCTGTTTATACCTCTTATCATAACCAACATGGCAGCAGGCAACATAGCAATAAAATTCGGAGCGCGCGGTATATGCACCAATGTAGTCACCGCATGCGCAACGGGAACCCACAGCATAGGCGAGGCATTCCGTAATATAAAGCATGGCTACTCTGATATCATCATATCGGGCGGAACCGAGGGGTCAATAACTCCCCTGGGAGTCGCAGGCTTCTCATCCCTCATGACGCTGTCAAAAAGCACGGATCCCTTAAGGGCATCCATACCCTTTGACAAGGAAAGGGACGGCTTTGTAATGGGTGAAGGAGCAGGCATACTGATACTTGAGGAATATGAGCATGCCAAAAGGCGGGGAGCAAGGATGTATGCGGAGGTGGTAGGGTATGGCGCCACCTGTGACGCCTACCATATAACAGCGCCCTCACCGGACGGATACGGCGGGGCAAAGGCAATGACGCTTGCCATGGAGGAAGCCGGAATTACCGCAGACGACATTTCCTACGTAAATGCCCACGGAACAAGCACTCCAATAAACGACAGACTTGAAACCATCGCAATGAAGGCTGCATTTGGCGACAAAGCATACGATATACCTGTAAGCTCCACAAAATCCATGATAGGCCATCTTCTTGGCGCTGCGGGGGCCGTAGAAGCCATAACCTGCATAAAGGCTATTGAGGAAGGCTTTATTCCTGCCACAATCGGGCTTAAGGTACCGGATGAGGAGTGCGATCTGGATTACGTGCCGCAGAACGGAAGAAATGCAAGGTTAAAGTATGTTATGTCCAATTCACTTGGATTTGGCGGTCACAATGCAACCGTAATATTCAGGAATTTGGAGGAATAGCCATGGATTATAAGGCAATCATCAATCTTATGAAGGAAATGAACGACACCGACCTTACCAGGCTTGAGATAGAAGCGGACGGGGTGCGTATCAGCATGGAAAAGGCTGCCGGAAAGCCGTCAGTCGCAGAATTAGCTGATAAAGAACCCGGATATGCTTCGTTTAAGCCCGAGACTGCAGAAAGCAATATTATCAATCAGGATAACCCTGCGGCCGGCAAAGCTAATGGCAGGGCTGGTGACAAGGCAGATAAAAAGGCCGGTGACAAGGTTGGTTACAAAGCCAATTACAAGACCGATGAAAGCATAGATGACGATGCCGGCGACAAGGCTTCGGAGTTTAAGAAGCTTACAGCACCGATGGTAGGAACCTTCTATGCGCAGCCTGCACCCGATAGGCCTCCCTATATAAAGGTGGGCGACATGGTAAAGAAGGGGCAGATAATATGCATTATAGAGGCAATGAAGCTTATGAACGAGATAGAAAGCGAGTATGACGGAGAAGTGGTGGAGGTGCTGGTTAAAAATGAGGATATGGTGGAATTCGGCCAGCCCCTGTTCCTGATTAAATGATAACAGCTGCACCCCGGTTTGCAGCAATTAAAGGTTATATGAAAGGGGAATAAATATTTATGCTTACTGTTGATGATATACAAAAAATACTGCCGCACAGGCCTCCGTTTCTTCTTATTGACAGGATTGAGGAGCTGGAGCCGGGAAAGCGTGCCGTTGGCATAAAATGCGTGACAATGAACGAACCCTTTTTTGCAGGGCATTTTCCCGGGAAGGCTGTCATGCCCGGTGTATTAATACTGGAAGCCCTGGCCCAGGCCGGAGCACTTGTAATGCTGACAGTTAAGGAGAATGCGGGGAAGCTGGTTTATTTTGGCGGAATGGATAAGGTCAGGTTCAAGCGTCAGGTTGTGCCCGGCGATGTTTTAAGGCTTGTTGTGGAGATAATTAAAAGTAAGGGCAGCTTCGGTACGGGGAATGCAGCCGCATATGTCGGGGATCAGGCGGCAGTTGAAGCCGTATTTACATTTGCTCTCGGGGAATAAATGGGGTGTTATGGGAGATTGGTCATGTTTAGAAAAATATTGATAGCAAACCGAGGTGAAATTGCAGTCAGAATAATACGGGCCTGCAGGGAAATGGGAATTGAAACGGTTGCAGTTTATTCGGAAGCGGACAGGGAAGCGCTGCATGTAATGCTTGCAGATGAAGCGGTCTGTATAGGACCAGCCAAGGCAAGGGACAGTTATTTAAACATGCAGAATATTGTAAGCGCAACTGTCCTTACCGGCGCACAGGCAATTCATCCCGGATTTGGATTCTTAGCGGAAAACAGTTCCTTCGCCAGAATGTGCGAGGATTGCAATATAGTTTTTATTGGACCGAACGCTGATACCATTGATATGCTTGGAAACAAATCGACAGCAAGGGATACCATGAAGAAGGCGGGCGTTCCTACCGTACCTGGCTCCGACGGGGAGATAAGAGACATCAAGGAGGCAAGGCTTATTGCCGAGCAGATCGGATATCCCGTCATGATTAAGGCATCGGCAGGCGGAGGGGGCAAGGGAATGCGTGCGGTATATCATCCGGACTACATGGAAAATTCCCTGATGTCTGCAAGGAACGAGGCCAAGGCAGCCTTCGGTGACGACAAGATATATATAGAGAAGCTGATAGTCAATCCCAAGCATGTGGAGTTTCAGATACTTGCCGATAAATACGGCAATGTAATCCATCTTGGGGAAAGAGACTGCTCAGTACAAAGAAGGAACCAGAAGCTTTTAGAGGAATCTCCCTGTACAGCAATGACCAGGGAGCTGCGGCTTAAGATGGGCAATTCTGCGGTAAGGGCGGCAAAGGCCTCCGGATATGTCAATGCGGGAACCATCGAGTTTTTACTTGATGCAAAGGGCAATTTCTATTTCATGGAGATGAATACCCGTATCCAGGTTGAACACCCGGTTACTGAATTTGTCACCGGTATCGACATCGTCAAAATGCAGCTGCGGATTGCGGCAGGCGAGCTGCTGCCTTTCTCGCAGGAGGATATCCATTTGCAGGGCCACGCGATTGAATGCCGGATCAACGCCGAAAACCCTTCCCAGGGTTTCCGCCCGTCTCCCGGAAAGATCACCAGCCTGTATATGCCCGGAGGCCCCGGTATCCGTATTGATACTTCGGTTTATTCCGGGTATGAGATCACCCCTTACTACGACTCGATGATCGCAAAGCTGATTGCATATGCGCCGACAAGAGAGGAAGCGCTGATGAAAATGCAGTGGGCACTGGCGGAATTTCTTGTCGAAGGGGTTGACACCAACATTGATTTTCAGTTAAAATTACTTCGTGACCCGGACGTCGAGTCGGCGGATTATGATATCGGCTTCCTCGGACGCAATATCGGACGGCTGACCAAATAACTTACCCGTCCGCGCCCCTTTAAACGTCACGGAAAGGAAATGTGCTGGTAAACCGGCACGGGTGAGAGTATGCTTGAAGATATCTGGAAAGTCGTCCGTTCCCGGATGGATTTTGACGGGGACGGAAGCGGAAAGGCAAATGCTGCCGGCGGCGATGCCGACGGGAAGGCCAAGGCTTCCCACCGCTCCAAAATCCCGCAGAATTTGCTGTTCAAATGCCCCCGCTGCGGCAATGTGATTTTTATGGAGGAGTTCAACGCCGGGCTGAAAGTCTGCCCCAGCTGCTCCTACCATGCCCGTATCTCCTGCCAGGAACGGCTGGAACTGACGGTTGACCGCGGCAGTTTTGTCGAATACGATGAAGAGCTTTCCACCCTCAATCCGCTGGAGTTTCCGGGGTATGAGGAGAAGGTCGCTGACGCACAGGCAAAAACCGGCCTCCGTGAAGCTGTCATCACCGGGGAATGTACCATCCGCACACGGAAATGTGTGATCATCATTATGGATTCCCGGTTTATGATGGCGTCGATGGGCTCGGTCGTCGGTGAGAAGATCACAAGGGCGTTTGAGCAGGCAACCGAAAAAGGGCTGCCGGTCGTCGCTTTCACTGCATCGGGCGGGGCCCGGATGCAGGAGGGGATCATCTCGCTGATGCAGATGGCCAAGACTTCTGCGGCGGTGGCGCGTCATTCCGATGCGGGGCTTCTGTACATCACGGTGCTGACCGACCCGACCACCGGCGGCGTCACTGCGTCGTTTGCGTCGCTGGGGGACATCATCATCGCGGAACCCAAGGTGCTGATCGGGTTTGCCGGGCGGCGGGTCATCGAAGGGACCATCCGCCAGCGGCTGCCGGACGACTTCCAGTCGGCAGAGTTTTTGCTGGAGCATGGCTTTGTCGATATGATCGTCAGCAGGGTCAATATGCGCCGCACCCTCTCCAAGCTGCTCAAAGCCCATCTTCCTGACCAGAAGCTGGATGTATGACAACAGAAAAAGGACAGGAGGAATTGACGATGGAAGAAAACAAGCTGACCGCCTGGGAGCGGATGGAACTGATCCGCCATAAGGGACGTCCGACGGTGCGGGATTATATCCCGATGATCTTTGACGAGTTTTATGAGATGCACGGCGACCGGCTGTTCGGTGACGACGCGGCGATCGTCGGCGGCATCGCCCGGGTGCATGGCATCTCGGTGACGGTGATCGGACAGGTCAAGGGACATGACCTCGAGGAAAACAAGAAGACCAACTTCTCCTGCCCCCACCCGGAAGGCTACCGTAAGGCACTCCGGCTGGCCAGACAGGCTGAGAAGTTCCACCGGCCGGTTATCTGCTTTATCGACACGCCAGGTGCTTTCTGCGGTGTTGCAGCCGAGGAGAGGGGACAGGGTGAGGCGATTGCCCGCAACCTGTTTGAATTTTCCCGGCTCAAAACACCGGTTATCTCGATTGTGCTGGGAGAAGGCGGTTCCGGCGGCGCACTGGCACTGGGGGTCTGCGATACGCTGGGGATGCTGGAAAATGCGGTCTACAGCGTTATCTCGCCCAGAGGGTTTGCTTCCCTTCTGTGGAAGGACGCTTCCCGTGAAAAAGAAGCCGCTGAACAGATGCACATGAAGGCGGAAGACCTCAAGGAATATGGTGTCTGTGACGTGATCATCCCGGAGGCTGCCGGCGGCGCGCATATGAACCCTGAGGTGACGGCCGGGAATATTGCAGACTTTATTTTGGATTCCCTGAAAAAATTATCCAAAAAAAGTGTTGCAAATTTATTAGAAGCACGTTATAATAAATTCAGAAAAATCGGCGTATTTGAAGAAGATATCCTCGCGGGCAGCTGCTGCGAAGAAGACGGCTGTGCTGTAGGGCTGGAAGATACGCTGCCCCAGATCGGTGAGCTTCCCGAAAGCGACGTCGTTGTCAGTACCGACGATGACGGCATGCAGGATGGTATGCAACCGGTTTCGGATGAAAATGGATGATTGTAATTTCGCTTCGGTATAAGAACCCTTTATACCGGCGGATTATGATAGATGTGAATATCAAGGAGGAAATACCCATGATTTTTGACAAAGTAAAAGAGATTCTGGTAGATCAGCTGGACGTTGAAGAAGAAAAGGTTACCATGGAAGCCAGCATCGTTGACGACCTCGGCGCTGACTCTCTGGACCTGGTCGACCTGGTCATGTCTCTCGAAGAGGAATTCGACGTTGAAATCCCCGACGAGCAGGTTGAAGGCATCAAAACCGTCGGCGATATCGTTAAGTATATCGAAGACAACGCCTGATTTCATTTATCTTGATTCAGCGTGTTTTTGAAAGGGATGGTCTTTCTGTATGTTGCAGAAAGACTGTCCCTTTTTCACTGTCTGTCGCCGGTAGTAGTGAAAAAGATAATTTTTCGCTGTAAAATGACAGATTGACTGCTTGCCAGATGGTTCAGACTGTGCTATTCTATAACTATCTGATAAAACTTATACACTTTTGTCTGAAAGGATGGTCACAATGGCAAACCCCAAT
>DCTS01000050.1:36039-37887 GCA_002329645.1 Lachnoclostridium sp. UBA1434
AACGAACACGGCTATATCTATGGCAAATGGCAGAATTTCCCCGATACCTGGGTGATCTGCTATCACGGCAGCCTCTACTGCTACCTGCTGATCGGCAGTGAAAAGGCAATGCTGATCGACACAGCTTACGGTGACGGCGACCTCCGGGCGTTTGTCGAGACAATCACCGATAAACCGGTTATGGTCTGCACTACCCACGGCCACTTTGACCACACCGGCGGNNCCCTCTGGGAAGAGGCCTGGATGAGCGAAGCTGCCTCCAAAGACGCCAAAAATGCGTTTGGCGAGGAGATGCAGAAACGCTTTATGGCGATGCCCCATCCTGATTATAAAATCAACATCCTGCACGACGGGGATGTCATCGACCTGGGCGGACGCAAGGTCAGCGTTGTTGCGATCGGCTGTCACCACCCCGGAAGCCTTGCCTATATCGACGATGTCAGCCGCTGTGTCTATTCGGGCGACGAGCTGGAGTCGGGCCAGGTGCTGCTGCTGCGGCAGGATCTGACCGCGCTGGAACAGGCTGCACTGCATAAACAGAATATGGAAAAGCTGCTGGCAAGGGAAAGCGAATACGACTTTGTCTGCCCTGCTCACAACGGCAGCCCGATCAGCAAACAGTACATCCGCGACTTTATCGCGCTGGACAGTGAAATCCTCGCCGGTACCCAGAAGAAGATGGAAAACCTCGCCGGTTACGGCTTTGCACCGGTCAACGAGATGTTCGGCAAAAAGGCGGAACGCGCGGTGCATGGCGGCGCGTCGGCTTGCTATCCGGTTGAATAATACAAGAATTATTTTCAGACAATGAAACTCCCTCCTGCCCGGAAACCTATCCCGGACAGGAGGGAATTTTTGCATTATCTTTCTGTATGCCCTTTTTTGGTGCGGGATTCGATGCCGATGGCATGGATACAGTAACTCATCGTCTGGATCAGCCACATCAGCAGGACAATCCCGGCAGGAAGCGGGCCGTATCCGAACGGAATTGCACCGACTGCGATGACGGCAAACAGCAGCGGATAAACCGCTGAGGTCGTTCTGTAGGCCTGGTATCCGCTCTGCCAGATCATCGCCTTTTCCCGTTCGTCGCAGCTTTCTTCCCAGACTTTGACAAACTTGATGTCCAGGGCACTGCCTTGTTTTTCCGGGTAGAGCAGCTTGGTCAGGTCCACCGCCTTTTTCTGCGCCACAGTCGCCAGTGCGAGCCCCAGAATCAGCTCCGACAACCCGGTCAGCAGCTGGGCCCCGCTCATCTCATCGCAGACCGCAAGGATGACCGCCAGCCCGAAAAACAGGCAGATCATAAACGCGGCGCTCAGAAGTGTGGAAATGCCCAGCCGATTGTCAATTTTTCCGACTGCCGTATCGTCGTCCTCATCCAGGCAGCCAATTGCCTTTTTCATGCCGGTGCACAGCGCCAGTGACGGAACCGCCAGCAGCAGGGCAAATACCGGAATGATCCACAGTGCCGAGATCATCCAGAACTGTTCCAGCGTCTCCGGCAGCCAGTCGATGCCATTTTCCCCCAGATATCCCATGCCAACCCCAATTGGGAATCCAATAATTGCCGCGCACAACATGAATAAAAGCAGTTTAGGCAGGGACTTTTGATCTTCCTTACGGATTTCCTGCTGTTTTTCCCGAAGCTGTTCCGGGACCTGCATATCAGTCTTTTTCATAAGAATCCTCCGTTTCGTCCAGTGAAAAAATGTCTTCGACCGTGACCCCGCAGATCTTTGCAAGCCGCAGGGCAAGCGTGACCGAGGGGGAATAGTCGCCGCGTTCGATTTGGCTGATGGTCTGGCGGGAAACCCCGGCGAGCTTTCCCATTTCCGACTGGTTGAT
>DCTS01000109.1 GCA_002329645.1 Lachnoclostridium sp. UBA1434
AATTTCTTCCACTTTATGATAGATCTGTCAGGAGGCCCCTGCGTTGCCAAAAGATTATCAGGCTGCGGATCCGGCACCGAATACCTTGCCGTAGCTCCCTGGGGTGATCTTTACCCATGTCACCAGTTTGTGGGAATGAAGGAATTTTTACTTGGCAATGTATCGGAGGGCATAATTAATCCCGATATTGTAAATGATTTTAAAGGCTTAAACATTTACTCCAGGGAAGAATGCAGGGACTGCTTTGCAAAATTCTACTGCGGCGGAGGCTGCCTGGCTAACGCCCATAATTTTGCAGGAAGCATTGGNNGGTACATACGACATAGGCTGCGAGCTGCTTAGAAAGCGCGTGGAATGCGCTATCATGCTGAAGACAGCCCAGGAGGATTTAAACGATAGTAATGCCCGATAATTATGTTTGATAAGTAATAAGTATAATAAATATTTGAACAGTGTGCGGAGGGTGTCTATGGGTAGAAAGATAAAAAGTATTGCAAAGCTTTTGCTTGTAGTTGCTGTCATCGGGATTATTGTATGGGAAGCCATTTATGGCGTCGGAGCGGGCAGAAAGGGAAGCGCTTCCCGCATTAAGCTTGGGCTTGATCTGGCAGGCGGCGTAAGTATAACCTATGAGACGGTCAAGAAGAATCCAACCCAGAAGGAAATTGACGATACAATATATAAAATGCAGCTAAGGGTAGATAATTACAGTACCGAAGCTGCCGTTTACCAGGAAGGCTCAAACAGGATAAACATAGATATTCCCGGAGTAAAGGATGCCGAAGTCATTCTTAAGGAGCTTGGGCGTGCTGGAGCGATACAGTTCATGGACGAGAAGGGAAATGTTGTGCTGGAGGGCTCCGATATAAGGGATGCGGAAGCTGACATGTACCGTGACGACCTGGGATTTGAGGGTTATGCAGTAATATTAAAGCTGAATGACGCAGGAGTAAAGAAATTTGCCAGGGCAACTGCCGAGAATGTGGGAAAGAGGATAGCCATTATTTATGACGATAAGGTCATCAGTGCGCCAATAGTGGAGGAACCCATAGAAAGCGGCGATGCCACAATTACTAAGATCGGAAGCTTTGATGAAGCCAAGAATATTGCGGCCACCATACGAATTGGCGCCCTGCCTCTTGAGCTCAGGGAAGTAAGATCCAATGTTGTGGGTGCAAAGCTTGGGATTGAAGCCTTGAACACCAGCTTACTTGCCGGGGTTATAGGCCTTGCGCTTGTTGCAGTTTTTATGATCATATATTACAGGATACCCGGGTTTGCTGCCGCATTAGCTCTGTGCATATATACAGGCTTGATGGTATTGCTTATAGATGCACTGGACATTACGCTTACCCTGCCCGGAATTGCAGGCATACTGCTTTCCATAGGAATGGCCGTGGATGCGGACTGCATAATCTTTACAAGGATAAGGGAGGAGCTTGCAACAGGCAAGACAGTAAGGTCCGCTGTCAAAATCGGCTTCCATAAGGCTTTGTCGGCAATACTTGATGGCAACATTACTACACTGATAGCTGCGGCAGTTTTATACGGTCTTGGAAGCGGTACGGTGAAGGGCTTTGCGCAAACATTGGCGCTTGGCGTCATATTGTCCATGTTTATAGCACTATCCGTAACAAAATTCATCCTGTATACATTATTTGATCTGGGGCTTACAGGGGAGAAGCTGTACGGAATACAGAAAGAGTACAAACCTTTTCCCTTTGCAAAAAATCGTATCAAATTCATTGTTATATCAGGAATATTTATACTGGCAGGAGCAGCTGCTATGATTTACAACAGCATTTCAAAGGGCTCGGCTTTAAATTACGGGCTGGACTTCAAGGGAGGAACATCAACCGAGGTTACCTTCCCCGATGATTTCGGCTTTGAGAGGAATGTTGAAATAGAAAAACTGGTACGAAACGCCACAGGCAGCCCGTCAGTGGAAATATCCAGGGTGGAAGGTGAAAACACCCTTATAATAAGGACGATGGAGCTAAGCCTTGATCAGCGCGAATTGATGAAGGAGAAGCTTATTGATGAATACGGAGTGGACCCCGATTTTATAAGTACCGAAAATATAAGCGGGGCAATAAGCGCCGAGATGAGACAGGATGCCATAGTTGCGGTAATCATTGCAACGGTCTGCATGCTCCTGTATATATGGATAAGGTTTAAAAATATAAGCTTTGCTGCAGCTTCGGTCATTCCGCTCGTTCATGATGTGCTGATAGTTGTTGCGGTATATGCTGCGGCACGAATATCCGTGGGAGGAACCTTCATAGCCTGCCTGCTTACCATAATCGGCTATTCAATTAACGCAACCATTATAGTATTCGATCGCATACGTGAGTTGATAAGGGCTGCAATAAATCCCGAAGGTGATGAGAACAAGGATAAAGACAAGGAAAGAAAAAAGCCGGCTCGAGTTTTAAGCGACACAGAGCTGGAGGATATACTTAATAAGAGCGTCACACAGACCATATCCAGAAGCATCAACACGTCCCTGACTACCTTTATAACTGTATTTGTGCTCTTTATAATGGGTACGGAAAGCATACGCACCTTTGCAGGGCCGTTAATGGCAGGCATTGTTGCCGGATGCTATTCCTCAATATGCATAGCCGGAGGCCTCTGGTATATACTGTACAGAAAATTATCCAAAAAAGCTGAGACCGGGAAGGAATCCTGATGGAAAGATGGTTCATTAAAAATAAAAAGGCTGATTTTAGCCTGATTACGGAGGAATGCGGCATCAGCGAGGTACTGGCCAGGTGCCTGGTCAATAAAGGATATGAAAGGCCCGATGAAATCATGGAATATCTGCATCCGGGCATAGAGAAGCTTCACAACCCGTATCTTTTAAAGGATATGGAGAAGGCGGTCATAATCCTTAAGGACAAGATTACCTCGGGAAAAAAGATCCGTATAGTCGGTGATTATGATGCTGATGGGATCATATCAACTTACCTTCTTATAAGAACCTTGAAAATGCTGAATGCCGATGTTGATTATGTGATACCAGACCGGATTAAGGACGGATACGGCATAAGCACCGCTATGGTGGAGGATGCCGGGGAAGATGAGGTCGACACAATTCTGACCTGTGATAACGGCATTATGGCGCTTGAGCAGGTTCAAAGGGCCAAAGCTCTGGGTATGACCGTTATAATAACCGACCATCACAGTCTTGTAATAGACAGCGAAAGGGACATTTTACTGCCCGGAGCAGATGCCATAGTAAACCCCCGTCAGCCGGATTGTACATATCCCTATAAGGAGCTATGCGGGGCGGCCGTGGCTTACAAGCTGGTTATTGCGCTGCTCGATCAATTCGGCATGCATTTAAGGGAATATGACGAGGAACTATTATCTTATACAGCAATTGCAACGGTCTGCGATGTAATGGATCTGACCGGAGAGAACAGGATAATCGTAAAAAACGGACTGGACCTGCTTAAGAAAACACAAAACTACGGTCTTAAGGCTTTGATGGAGGTTAACAATATAACCGCCGATCAGCTTAACGTATTTCATCTTGGTTATATTCTTGGCCCGTGCCTTAATGCCTCCGGCAGGCTGGATACTGCTGTGAAGGGACTTGAGCTTTTACTTGCCGCTGATTATGACAAGGCTTGTAAATTGGCTTCCGAGGTTCTGGAGCTAAACTCCGCCAGAAAGGATATGACAGCCGAAAATGTGGAGAAGGCCATAAGTATTATAGAAGAGGAGGATATGGCACAGGACAAGGTACTGGTTGTATACCTTAAGGATTGCCATGAAAGCATTGCCGGAATTATCGCCGGCAGGATTCGCGAGATATACCACAGGCCGGTCCTTATACTTACAGATGCGAAGGATTGCATAAAGGGCTCGGGAAGATCCATAGAAGAGTATAACATGATAGAAGAGCTCTTAAGGCACAGGGACTTGTTCATTAAGGCAGGCGGACATCCCATGGCTGCAGGATTTTCACTTATGCCTGAAAACATCGGGATGTTGAGAGAGGTGCTTAATGAGAGCGCTGCTCTTACCTGGGATATGCTTAAGCCAAGGGTTGTTATTGACATTCAACTTCCCTTCGGTTATCTTTCAGAAGAGCTTATAAATGAACTAAAGCTCCTTGAGCCCTGCGGCAAGGGCAATGAAAAGCCCTTGTTTGCCGAGAAGGATGTAAGGATTAAATCCGTGTTCGTAATCGGGAAGAATGCAAACGGATTGCGATTTATACTTGAAAACAAGTACGGAAGGCAGATTGAAGCAGTATATTTCGGAGATGTGGAGGAGTTCTTTACATATATAAGGAACACCTACGGAGATGAGGAAGCAGACAGGCTTAAGACTGGACGAGCATCATCCGCCCTGATCTCAATAACATATTATCCGAAGATAAATGAATATAACGGCTTTAAAAATATCCAGATAGTTATCAAAAACTACAGATGACAGTACATATGCGCTTTACTTGAACTTGCATATGGTGATATAATTTCATCTATAAACGGAAAATATACCGATTTAATAGTAAATATTTGTCTTAATCAATATATAAAATGCCGATATCGCGGCAGATGGAGGTTATTCATTATGAAAAAGTTAGAGGATTATGTCAGAAGCATACCGGATTTTCCGGAACCGGGAATAATATTTCGGGATGTAACCAGCGTCCTTCAAAGCAGGGAAGGCCTTAAGCTGGCAATTGACAAGCTGCAGGAGCTGCTTGCCGATAAGGATTTTGATATAATAGTGGGACCGGAATCCAGAGGCTTTATCTTTGGAGTTCCTATAGCTTACAATATGAACAAGGCATTTGTTCCGGTACGCAAGAAGGGAAAGCTGCCCTGTGAAACCATATCCATGGAATATGAGCTTGAATATGGCAAGGCATCGATTGAAATCCATAAGGATGCAATTAAGCCAGGGCAGAAGGTTGTAATTATAGATGACCTTATAGCTACAGGCGGTACTATAGAAGCAATAACAAAATTAGTTGAAATGCTTGGGGGCGAGGTTGTTAAAATCGCATTCCTGATTGAGCTTAAGGGGCTGCACGGCAGGGACAAGCTAAAGGGATATGATGTCGATGCCGTTATAAAATACGAAGGAAAGTAAGTGTTTGATAGAGCTTCCTTAATCAGAGGTGATATCATGGATAATGAAGGATTAATACTGGATAACGGGATGATGAATAATCCGGCAGAAAATCTTGCGCCGGCTGATTTTACTGCGCCCGAAATCCTGTATAACAAGCTGATCGACAGAATAAGAAGCTATCATCCTTCTGCAGATACAACCATGATTGAGAAGGCTTATAGGCTTGCCCGGAATGCGCATAAGGAACAATTCAGAAAATCCGGCGAACCCTATATAATACATCCGCTTTGTGTAGCCAACATACTTGCGGAGCTGGAGCTTGACAAGGAAAGCATCGTTGCCGCATTACTTCATGATGTTGTGGAGGATACCAACATTACGCTTAATGAGGTATCTGAAATGTTTTCGGAAGAAGTTGCTCTGCTGGTTGACGGTGTGACAAAGCTGACACAGCTTAAATATTCCAAAGATAAGGTGGAGGTGCAGGCTGAGAATTTAAGGAAGATGTTTCTTGCAATGGCCAAGGATATCCGCGTGATTTTGATAAAGCTTGCGGACCGCCTCCATAATATGCGCACGCTGAAATATATGGATTCGGATAAGCAAAAGGAAATAGCAAGGGAGACAATGGACATCTATGCTCCGATTGCACAGAGGCTTGGTATATCCAAGATTAAGGTGGAGCTGGATGATTTATCCTTAAAATATCTTGAACCCGAGGTATACAAGGACTTGGCAGAGAAAATAGCGACCAGGAGGGAAGAACGGCAGGCATATATTGACAGTATAGTCAAGGAAGTCAAATCCCATATTGATTCCGCAGGAATACCGGCCAAGATAGACGGCAGGATTAAGCATTTCTTCAGCATCTACAAGAAGATGGTCAACCAGAATAAAACGCTGGATCAGATATATGATTTATTTGCGGTCAGAATTATTGTAGATTCCCTTAAGGACTGCTATGCTGCCCTTGGGGTGATACATGAAATGTACAAGCCGATACCGGGGCGCTTCAAGGATTATATTGCAATGCCCAAGCCAAATATGTACCAGTCGCTCCATACAACCCTTATTGGTCCAAAGGGACAGCCATTCGAAATACAAATCCGTACCTATGAAATGCACAGGACTGCCGAATACGGAATTGCAGCCCACTGGAAGTACAAGGAGGGTCAGACCGGCAAGGGCGGAGCAACAACTGCTGAAGAGGAGAAGCTGACCTGGTTAAGACAGGTATTGGAATGGCAGAGGGATCTATCCGACAACAAGGAATTTTTAAGCCTGCTTAAGAATGACTTTGATTTATTTTCAGACAGCGTCTATGCATTTACGCCTACAGGGGATGTGAAGACACTTCCGACAGGCTCCAATACCATAGATTTTGCATACAGCATCCACAGCGCGGTGGGCAATAAGATGGTGGGCGCAAGGGTGAACGGCAAGCTGGTCCCTATTGATTATGTTATTCAGAACGGAGACCGGGTTGAGATTATGACGTCCCAGAATTCCAAGGGGCCGAGCCGGGACTGGCTCTCCATAGTGAAGAGTACGCAGGCCAAGAATAAGATCAATCAATGGTTCAAGTCCGAATTCAAGGAAGAGAACATAATAAAGGGCAAGGATCTTATCACTAATTACTGCAAGGCGAAGAATATAGTGCTGAGCGACCTGTTGAAGCCTGAATTCACAAGCGTGGTAATGAAAAAATACGGTTTTAAGGACTGGGATGCCATATTGGCCGCAATCGGCCATGGCGGCCTTAAGGAAGGGCAGGTCGTCAGCAGGCTTCAGGAGGAATACAGAAAGAAGCATAAGAAAGAAATCACCGATGAGAATATACTTGAGGGCATATCCGATGCCAAGGAGATTAAGCTGACCAAGCAGAAATCCAAAAGCGGAATAGTTGTTAAGGGCATACATGACCTGGCAGTACGATTTTCCAAATGCTGCAGCCCGGTGCCGGGTGATGAAATAATCGGTTTCGTCACAAGGGGCAGGGGAGTTTCTATTCACCGGACAGATTGCATCAATGTAATAAACCTTCCCGAGGAGGACCGCAACAGGCTTATTGATGCTGAATGGGATATTTCCGACGGCAAGGAACCTTCGGGAGTATATTCTGTCGAGATTAAAATATATGCAAATAACCGGACAGGGGTACTCGTGGATGTCAGCAGAATTCTTACCGAGAACAAGATAGATGTTACATCCATGAATGTAAGGACCAGCAAACAGGGCACAGCCACAATAAGCGTTGGCTTTGAGATAAGCAGTGTGGAGCAATTGAACGATATAATAGCTAAAATCAGAAATGTGGAAAGTGTGCTTGATATAGAAAGATCAGCGGGCTAATACCGCACAGGCGGTATCTGCCTCCGGTACTGCACAGGCGGTATCGGCCTCCGGTGTCGCACAGGCGGTATCTGCCTCCGGTGTCGCACAAGAGGTATCTGCCTTAGATGGAGTATAAACGTATCAGCTTCTGACGCTTGTACGGCATAGGTTTTTGTCACTGATACAGCAGGATTTTTAATCAGAACCGGAATTATCAGAACATAAGGAGTGTAATATATGGAGAATATTAAGCTTAAGGTATTAATCCTTGGCATGGTTCATACAAACTGCTATACAATAAGCAATACAGATACCAATCAGGCGATCGTCATAGACCCGGCTGACAATGCCCCGGCAATTTATGAATATCTGCAGGATAACAATCTGGAACTAAAGGCAATACTGCTTACCCACGGTCATTTTGACCACATAACGGGTGCCCTGGATCTCGCCGGCTTAACCGGTGTGCCGGTATATGCCCATGAAGCGGAGGGCTCCCTCCTTAAGAATCCCGATTTGAATGCCTCCGGCAGTATCGGACACGGATTTGGTCTGGAAGCCGATATACTGTTAAGGGATGGAGAAGAGGTCTTGCTTGCTGGTTTTAATATTGGTGTAATACACACCCCAGGACATACGGCAGGCAGTACCTGCTATTATTTTAAGGATTATGGCATGCTCTTCAGCGGAGATACCCTGTTTTATGAGAGTATCGGAAGGACGGATTTGCCAACCGGCAGCTTCAGCGATATCTTAACTTCCATAAAGAATAAGCTTATGCTGTTAGATGATGATGTCAGGGTTTATCCGGGACATGGAAGGGCAACCACAATCGGGCATGAAAGAACCAATAATTATTATATCGGTCAGGAGCGATAAACCTCCTGAAATCAGGCAGGTAATAAAATGATTGAGATAATCCTATCCGACAGTATATTTGATAACGATATATACCCCCTGGTTAAGGCATTTTACCCATCGGAGGAAATTAAGACAGAGCATAGAACGGTAACGGACAGCGCCATACCCTGTGCAGACGGAGAGCCCGGAGAACCCGGAGAGCCCAGAGAACCCGGAGAACCCGAGGTATATAAGGAAGACATTTCATATACTGCGGGCAACAGCATGATTTCGGAGATCCCTGTGATAAGTCGAATAATTATAGATATGCTTATTGACAGGATAAAAATCACCATAGTATTACAGACAGGAGAATACGTAAAGGACAGTACAAAAACTTTACCCGTAACCGAGGATAAGTCCGCATATAAGAATGCCCTTAAGAGGCTTCTGTATCGCATGCTTTCCTGTATAAGCGGGAGGAAGCTGCCCTGGGGCACCCTGACCGGAATAAGGCCCACCAAGCTTGCATATGACATGCTGGACAGGGGGATCACCTGTGAAGAGATATTGAACCATTACAGAGAGGAATATCTTTGCTCGGACGAGAAGGCCCTAATGTGCATTCAAATTGCGCAAAGGGAGAGGCAGCTCCTTAGTGATATAGATTATAAAAACGGATACAGTCTTTATATAGGCATACCCTTTTGCCCGAGCACCTGTCTTTATTGCTCCTTCCCTTCCTATAATGCCAAGGGCAGGGAGGGGCTCGTTAATGATTATCTGAATGCTCTTGAAAGGGAAATCATAGCCATGGCAGGCTGTTTCCGGGATAAGAAGCTCAATGCCGTGTATTTCGGCGGCGGTACGCCTACAACCCTTACAGCAAAGCAGCTGGATAAGCTGCTTGGTACCGTTAAGAGTTGCTTTGATTTTAGCAGCGTTAGGGAATTTTGCGTTGAAGCCGGAAGGCCGGACAGCATCACACAGGATAAGCTTGCGGCTTTGAAAATACATGGCGTCAACAGAATAGCGATAAATCCCCAGAGCATGCAGCCCGGAACACTGCAGCTGATCGGCAGAAACCATACGGTAAGCCAGGTAAGGGAGGCCTTTGGTCTTGCCAGGGAGGCGGGCTTTGATAATATAAATATGGATATCATAATAGGGCTTCCGGGAGAGACTCCGGAGGATGTGGCAGACACCCTGTCTCAGATTAAGGAGCTGGAGCCTGAAGGCCTGACGGTGCATACCCTGGCTCTAAAGAGGGCGGCAAGACTGAATACGCAAGGGCTGCCGGCTGATGCAAGACAGGCTGAGGGTGTATCCGAAATGCTGGATATAACCATAAAATTTGCGAAGGAAAACGGTTATCTCCCGTATTATCTTTACAGGCAAAAGAATATGGCAGATAACCTGGAGAACATAGGTTACGCAAAAAAGGGCAGAGAAGGCCTGTATAACATACTTATCATGGAGGAGAAACAAACCATTCTGGCGCTTGGTGCTGCAGCGATAACCAAATACGTATTTCCCGATAATAACAGGATTGAGCGGATAGATAATGTTAAGAGCATAACGGATTATACCGGCAGAATAGAAGAGATGATTAGCCGCAAGCAGCTATTTTTGGCAAAATGCATTACAGGAGGTAAACAATGATTACACAAAGACCTAAGGGCACACAGGACTGGTATGGCAGCGCTATGTATAAAAGAACTGTCATTGAAGAGCTGGCAAGAAAGCTTTGCAGGGCATATAACATAAAGGAGATTATTACTCCGGTATTTGAGCATACTGTCTTGTTCCAGAGGGGCGTAGGGGAGACTACAGATGTAGTCCAGAAGGAGATGTACACCTTCGAGGATAAGGGAAACAGGAGCATCACCTTAAAGCCTGAAGGGACAGCGGGTGCCGTACGGGCTTATCTTGAGAATGGGCTGTTTGCGGAAAGCCAGCCCACCAAGCTGTTTTATATTACACCGGTTTTCAGGTATGAGAATCCTCAAAGCGGCAGGCTGCGTCAGCACCATCAGTTTGGAGTGGAATTTTTCGGTGCTGCTTCACCCCTGGCTGAGGTGGAGGTCATATCATTACTTACTGAGCTTTTTGCAAGGCTGGGGCTTAGGGGTGTCAGTCTGCAAATCAACAGCATCGGATGTGCGGACTGCAGGAAGGAATATAACCAAGCCCTGCTGTCCTATCTGGAAGACTTTAAGGGCGGGCTGTGCCCGACATGCATCGAGAGGATGGCAAAGAACCCCTTAAGGGTTATAGATTGCAAGGTACCCGCATGCAAGGAAATAATAAAAGATGCCCCAAGGACTATAGATTATCTGGATGAGGCCTGCTTAAATCACTTTGAGGAGCTTAAGAGCCTGCTGGATAAAATGGGGATTCAATATGAAGTGAATGCCGACATCGTAAGAGGGTTGGATTACTATACCCGGACCGTATTTGAATTTGTCAATTCCGAAGGCTTTACAATATGCGGCGGAGGCCGTTATGACGGTCTTGTCAAGGAGATTGACGGCAAGCAGGATATACCTGCCGTCGGATTCGGCCTGGGATTGGAGAGGATTATTAACGAACTGGATTCGGAGGGAGTACAGCTTCCTTCGGAGCCTGCCGTCGAGCTGTATGTAGGCATTCTTGGTGAAGATGCAAGGGCTTTGGCTTATGAAATAGTCAAAAAGCTGCGTCATGCCGGAATCAACGTTGAAACCGACTATATGGGCAGAAGCGTAAAGGCACAGATGAAATATGCGGATAAGATAGGTGCAAGGAATACGGTAATTATAGGTGCCGATGAGCTTGCAAAAGGAACGGCAAGGATTAAGAATATGGAGACCGGAGACGAGCAGGAGGTGTCCTTAGGCAGCATAACCGGATACTTTATTCCGGCTTAAGAGACATATAAATATATTCTTTGGGTGGTTGTTATGAAGGATGGGGGGAGCCATAATAATGCGGTTGAAACCGGCCTTGCGGATAGCGGCATCAAGGCCTCGGTAACCTTTGACACGAGAGGAAGGATTATTTACTTTGACGTAACATCGGAAGAAATATTCGGAAAGCTGGAAGGCAAGGGGTATATAAGGACCATCAGGGATATATATGCCTGCTTTAATCGCAAGTCAAGAAAAATCATAAGAAAAACATATTGGTTTACCGTAAAAAACCCGGTAAGTATAATGAGCGGGAGCAAGCCCCTTATATGTATGAATAAGGGAGGGCGCTCCTTTTCTATACATTTGACTCCCATTACAACACCCAATAATAAAATAATCGCTGTAACCATATATTTTGAAGAAGTCCGGGCAGAGCCGGATCAGACCGCTTCGCATATCAGCTTCGGTATACGCTTCGTTATCGATGAAAGGCTTAAGAATATTATCAATCAGTTTCCCGCAATGGTCTTTTATACGGCCTGGGGCAATGACTTCTGTCATATGAATTCCTATGCCTGCAAGGCTCTTGGCTATATGTCCGGTACTGAACCGGAAGGAAGCTGGATAAATCTGATTCATCCGGACGACAGGAAGCATGTATTGCTGGAGATACAGACTGCCCTTACCGAGAAAAAAGCCATATATCAGGAATACAGGGTTAGACGCAGCGACGGTATATATACCTGGATTAAGGTTTTTTCCGCACCGTACTGTGATATGGGGGACGGGATAACAGGCCTTTTGGGCGTTGCATTCAATATATCCGAGCAAAAGGAAGCCGAGGCAAGTCTGAAGCGTTACGAGCTTCTGTCAAAGAACACAAGGGATATTATTTTATTCATAGATTCGGAAGGCAGGATAATGGACGCCAATAAAGCGGCAGAGAATACCTACGGGTATTCATATGATGAATTGTGCTCCATGACACTGAATGATATAAGTGAAGAATGGAAGTATGCTGTAGTCCAGTCGGAGCATGAGAACGAAGCCGGAGTGCATTATCAGACTACCCATAAGTGCAAGGACGGCTCGCTGATAAATGTGGAGGTCAGCTCCCAGGGAGCGGATATAGGGGGCAGGAGGCTGCTGCTGCATATAATCAGGGATATCACTGACCGCAAAAAGGCTGAAAAGGAGTCATTAAGAAGCTATAATCTGTATAGATGGCTTTTCATGAATATAAATGAAGGATACGTTCTATGCAGGATTATGAGTGATGATAATGATAATATACGTAATCTGAAGATTATTGAAGCAAATGAAAGGCTTGCCGAAGACCTGGGAGTTTCCTGCAAGACCATATTAAACAGGAATTTTTCTGAGGTTTTTCCTGCCCTATCTGACAATATAATAAAATATATAAGTGAAAACCGGCAGGAACTCAAGAATGGCCTGTGCAGGCATGAGGAAGGATTTATTAACTATGCTCCGTACATATTGCTGTCCCTTTCGTTTTATAGTCCAAGGGAAAATGAAATTGCAATGATTTTTTTTGCACAACGGTCGGGAACAGGGAAAGCAGAAAAAGCATATACAGATTATGAGAGCACGGAAAATACGGATGAAAGCACGGAAAGTACGGAAACTAATGCCTACGATATGCGGCAAGGTATTAATTCAAGTATAAGGCTTAAGGAGCTGGAGCTTGACCTAAAGCTTTTGGAACCTGCTATCAGATACAATAATCTTGATACAGCCCTGTATTTATTGAAGAATTTGTCAGAAGCCGCCAAAGACATTACCATGGATAATGCTTCGAAATATATCAAGCTGATGGAACAGGCCGTCCTAAGCGGCAATAATCAGAAAGCATTGAATATTCTGCAGGAGATGGAGGAGGATATTATTCCTTAAACTGCCATGTACCGCAGCCGATAAGACGCTTAAGCACGGATATGTATTCTAATGCTACCCGCGAAAGATAGCGGTTTTTCCTGAAGGCAATGCATAAATGCCGTGAGGCCTTATCCGATTTCAGCTTATAGTAAACCGGATGCCTGGAGTAATTGCCGAAGCGAATCAAAAAATCCGGGATAAAGGACAGTCCTATTCCTGCAAGGGTCCAGGAAAATGTGGTTTCAAGCCTTTCACTGTATAATATGACATCAGGATTGAAGCCGGACTCGCTGCATATATCATATGTAAGCGAATAAAGCTTTTGGCCCTGCTTTTGAAGGATGAACTGCTGTGATGCAAAAAGGGATAAATCCACAGGCTTTGTTTTATTAAGCTTAACATTGTCCAGCTTAATATCCCGGTCGCTTACCTGAAAGTCTTCGAGGCCGGCATTGACAGGACAATCTGCAGGCACTGCAAGATACAGCTGCTCCTCAGCCAGGTTTTCGGCATGAAACAGCTTATTATCGAAGGGGCCGGTCCCAAGGTAAAGGTCTATGCTTCCTTCAAGGGTGGCTTTTTCCAGTTCAGACATTTTTTCTTCAAGTATATGTATTGTGACGCCCGGGTAAATCTTGTGAAATTCGGCTATGCTCTTCGGAAGCAGACAGGAAGCCCGGAAAGGGCTTGTGCCAATTCGAAGGTCGCCGGTCTTCAGGTTAGAAAGATCAGTTATCTGATTATTAAGCTCTTCTTCGATTGATTGTATCTTTCGCGCTGCTTCAACAAAAGCTACACCGGCAGGAGTCAGCCTGATAGGAGAGGTGCTTCTGTCAAATAACTGTATGCATAATTCGCTTTCAAGGTTCTTAATAAACTGGCTAAGTGAAGGCTGTGTAACATAAAGCTTGCGAGCGGCTTTGGAAAAGCTCTTTTCTTCGGCAAGAGTCAATACATACGCTATTTGCTGGGATGTCATATAAATACCTCCCTGTATTTTAATTCAGACTTAGATAACTAAATTTTATTATATGCCATATACACTATAAGTTTATACTTATGAATTTGATAAGTCAATAATAATTAGCACAATTATACTCTGTTTGATAAAATTATAATGTAAATAAGGTAATGGAGGACTATTTCTGAATGGTCGGTACGAATTATCACAGGGAACTGCTGGAGCGTTCTCTTGTTGCCATGGGCAATAACAGCCGGATGAAAAGAGCTATAAGTAATGCCAGGGCAGGAAGGGAATTAACATTCGTATATCTGGGAGGTTCCATAACCAGTGGATATAACGGCGGAGAAGACGGATGCTATGCCCTGCTGTCCTGTGATTACTTCTGCAACCGGTTCGGCAAGGTGAATTATGTTAATGTCAGCTATCCGGCTTCCAACTCCACGCTTGGGCTGATCAGGGCGGAAGAGGATGTTCTGGCATATAAGCCGGATGTTGTATTCATAGATTATGCTGTGAACGATACCAAGGAAAGCGTAAGCCGTGAGGTTTTTGAGAGCCTTATAAGGCGCATTGTCAAGTCCGATAGCCGGCCTGCCGTAGTTCTGCTGTTCATGATTTCAGATGTTTGCTACACCTGCCAGGGTCATATGCAGGCTATTGGAGAGCATTATAATCTGCCGATGATAAGCTGCAAGGATGCTTTACTTACGGAGATAGAAGCAGGCAGGATGACATGGGCAGACTTCCTGACGGATAACATTCATCCGAACAGCAGCGGCCATAAGCTGCTGGCGGAATTGGTCACCAACTATTTCGACTGTGTGGATACCTGCGAAGAGGACCCCGAATATATTATGCCGGATGAACCTTTTTATGGAAACAGCTTTGAGGAAATGAAGCAGCTAGACAATTCCAATACATATGTGCAGGCAATAGGCAGCTTCGACGCCGTTGATTCGAGCTACAGATTTCCTAACGGTTGGGCTTATAATAATGCCACAGGCAATATGAGCCTGGTAATAAAGCAGGAATGCAAGAGTCTGTTTCTGGTCCATAAAGAAAGCAACAGGCTTGATACCGGAAGCATTGAGGTATACCTGGATGACAAGCTGGCGGCTTCAATTCAGGGATACGCAAGCCTGGGTTTCGACAATCCGGTGGCAACCCTGCTGCTTAAGGATAATATATCAAAAACCCGCACTATCAGTGTGAGGATGTCATCACAGGATATATTCAAGGAGTTCACGATATTGGCCTTTGGATATTGCTGATGATGAGGAACGGAGGAGAGTATGGGAATACCCGATATTGAATTGTCATGCTTAATAAGTAATGGTATGGTGATGCAGAGGGATTCAAAAAATCGTATCTGGGGGCGTGCAATGCCCGATAGCAAGGTTAGTCTTGAGCTGTGCGACAAAAAATATACTGTAAAATCAGATGAAAGCGGGTATTTTGAAGTATTCATTGACGAACTTAAGGCAGGCGGCCCGTATGATATGACAATAGCTTGTGCCGGCAAGGAGAAGATTATCAGTGACATCCTGGCAGGAGATGTATATGTGCTTGGCGGCCAGTCAAATATGCAGATACCTGTTTACAGAACGCTTGACTTATTTGAGGAAGAGTTTAAAGGCGCCTGCGAACCAGAGATTCGTCAGTTTACCGTGCCGATGGTTTATGATTTTAACAAGCAGATTGATGATATAACCGGAGGAAACTGGGTGAAAGCGGATTCGTCCGCAATATATAATTTCAGCGCAGTAGGATACTTTTTCGCTAAAAAGATCCGTGAAAAGCATAATGTGCCTATCGGGCTCATTCTGACAGCCTTGGGAGGAACCCCTGCCGAGGCATGGATGAGCGAGAGGACCCTTATGAGATTTGGGAGATTTCAGGAGATTCTGGCTCTCTGCAAGGATGATTCATATGTTTCGGGAACCATGCAGAGGGAGGAGAAGCGCAACAACCGCTGGTACCATGAGTTATATGAGACCGATGAAGGACTCCATGGCGAGAATTCTCCATGGTATGCACAAGATTTGAATGACAGCAGTTGGGACAGTATGGAGCTGCCTGCTTATTTAAACGGAACCCAGCTTGAGAATATAAGAGGATCCATATGGTTTCGCAGGGAGATAGATGTTCCGGAACATATGGCAGGTGCTCCCGGCAAGCTTGTTCTGGGGACCTTAATTGATGCCGATGATACTTACGTCAACGGAGTATTGGTTGGCAACACCGGCTATATGTATCCGCCCCGCAGGTATCCCATACCTGAAGGCCTGTTAAGAGCAGGGAAGAATGTAATTGCTGTCAGGCTTATAATGACGGGCAATGTGGGAGCCTTCATAACCGGAATGCCATATATGCTTAAGACGGATAAGGGCAGCATTCCTTTGTCAGGGACCTGGAAATATAAAATCGGCACAATCATCAGGCCACTGGCACCGACCACCTTCTTCCAGTATAAGCCTGTGGGAGTGTTCAACGGAATGATTTATCCGTTAAGAAAATATGCCGTTAAGGGTGTGCTGTGGTATCAGGGCGAAGCCAATACCGGTTATCCCTATGATTATAAGGATTTGTTTGAAGCGCTTATTAAGGATTGGAGGGACAATTGGGGCTTAAGTCTGCCTTTCCTGTATGTCCAGCTTCCTAATTTCGGGCCCACGGGTAAGGAACCGGAGGTAAGCGGCTGGGCAAGGCTGAGGGAGGAACAGAGAAAGGCTCTTGAGGTTCCTGATACCGGCATGGCCGTAGCAATAGATGTGGGAGAATATAACGACCTGCACCCCCAGAATAAAAAGGCGGTAGGGCACAGGCTGGCACTTTGGGCATTGAATTTAATTTATGGTGAAGAGTTGGTTTACAGCGGCCCGTTATATGAAAGCATGGAGTTGGATGGCTCCAGTGCAGTATTAAGCTTTACTCATACGGGAGGTGGTCTGATTGCAAGGGGAGAAGAGCTTGGCGGTTTTGAAATGTGCGGAAAGGACGGAGTTTTCCATCCTGCACAGGCATCCATAGAAGGGGATAGGGTCAGAGTGACCTGCTCCCTTATTAGCGAACCTGCTCATGTAAGATATGCCTGGGCAGACAACCCTGTTAATGCAAACCTGTATAACATGGAAGGGCTTCCGGCCTCGCCATTCTCAACAAAATAAGATTTGTCGGAATCACAGATCTTATGAACCCGCCGATACGGCTGACACGGGGGATTTATTATAGCCGGCGAGTTCTTTAGATAAATATATTAGTAAGGAGTAGGATTATGAAGATGAGGAAACTAAGTTTAATCAGCTTATTACTGCTGATAATCATGTTGGGGTTAACTGCATGTAAACCGTCGGAAAAGGAAACGGAGCCTGCCGATAACGAACCCAAGGCAACTGCACCTGCCCAGGAAGAGAAGGGCGGGGAGGAAGCAACCGATGCAACTCCGGAACCGACTGCAACACCCACACCGGAACCCCCCAGAGATTTGGGCGGAATTGAGGTTATAGTAGCTGACTGGTGGTCAACAGGCACAGAGGAAGAGGCTAAGAACCAAAAGGAAGAGGATCAGAGAGCTTACAGAAATGAGATGCAGAAGAAGCATAACTTTACTCTGGTAAACAAGAATATCGGAGCCTGGGCAGAGTATCAGGAGATATTTATTACCTCCACAATGTCGGAGGATCCTGTAGCTGATATATTCTGCATGGATCAGAAATTCGTTCCCGAACCTCTCAAGCAGGGTCTTCTTCAGGCAGTAAGCGACCTGCCGAGCTTTGGCCCCGAGGATGAATTATGGAACAAATCAATGCTGGAATTCATGACACAGTACGGCAAGATTTACGGATTTACCGAGGAGCAGAACGGACCCGGTCTGGGTATATTCTTCAATAAGAGATTCTTCCAGGAAGCAGGACTTGATCCCGATCTGCTTTATGACCTTCAGAAGAATAACGAATGGACATGGGATAAGCTTTTGGAGGTTTGTGCAAAATTAGTCAGAGATGACAATGGTGACGGTATTACCGATATCTATCCTTTGAGCGCATGGAATGTAGAGATAGTAAAATGCGGAGTTTTCAGCAACGGCTCGGACTATGTAAGATTTAATGAAGAAACAGGAAAATATGAGAACAACCAGAATTCGGATGACTTCCTTGCAGGTTTGCAGTTTGCGGTAGATCTGTTGAACAAGGGGTATCTGAAGCCGGATCCCGAGGGCGCTGAGTGGACATGGTTTGAGACCGCATTTAAGAATGCCGAAGTAGCAATGTGTGCTACAGAATGGTATCGCCATACCGCATTCCAGGATATGGAGGATGACTGGGGCTTCGTATTCTTCCCCGCAGGACCTAAGGGTGAGATGCGTACCATGTACACGGGCAATCCTCGTGTTATGCCTACCGGACTTGATCCTCAGCGTGCAGATGATGTAATCTTTGCTTATAAGCTTTGGGTATCGGCTGTACCCGGATATGAGGATGAGGATATCGACTATCCGTATTACTATTCTGTAACCAGGGATACACGTACTGTTGAGGAGACACTGGTTCCTATGATCGAAGGCAAGGGCTTCCGTTCATTACTGTATCAGATACCCGGACTCTCCTATAAGTACGGCTCCAACATGGAGGGCGGCGGACTTTCGGCAATGTCGCCTATAGAGATATCTGAGGCAGCATCGTCAGCATTCGACTCCCTGATCAATGACTTCTATGCTGAAGAGGAATAATAATATTTTACAATAATAATATTTGTATGAATGGCTGCCGGGTGGTTTATAAACCATCCGGCAGCTTCACGATTCAGAGTAAGCAATAACAATAGTAATTTACCCACTCTTTTAATGTACAGCAGTAGGGTGGGATTCTCTGAATCCGGCTCTGTTTCTATGTTTAGATAGTTTAATCTTATAGTGGACAGATTATAAAAAAAGGATTAGAATTTATAGCATATTAGAACTGTAAGGAGATTGAAAAAAATGGCTGAATCAATGAAGGGCTTGCACAGAAGCCATAGATGTACTGAAGTGTCCAATAAGGACATAGGAAAAGCTGTTACTGTAATGGGATGGGTTCAAAAGAGCAGAAATAAGGGCGGAATAATATTTGTCGACCTCAGGGACCGTTCGGGCTTGCTGCAGGTGATTTTTGAGGAGAGCGATATCGGAAGCGAGGGCTTTAAAAAGGCAGAATGTCTAAAGAGTGAATATGTTATTGCAGTTACCGGAAGGGTTGAGGCCCGCCTGGGAGCTGTAAATGATAAGCTTGCCACAGGTGATATTGAAATAAGGGCACATGAGCTTAGGATTTTATCCGAGGCGGATACTCCGCCGTTTCCAATAGAGGAGGCTTCCAGAACCAAGGATGATCTGAGGCTGAAATACAGGTATCTGGATCTGAGAAGGCCCGATCTTCAGAGAAACCTTATACTAAGGAGCAAGGTGGCCAATGTTGCAAGGCAGTTCCTGACCGGGGAAGGCTTTTTGGAGATAGAAACCCCAATGCTTACAAAGAGTACGCCGGAAGGAGCAAGGGATTATCTTGTACCAAGTCGTGTGCATCCCGGGAGCTTCTATGCGCTGCCCCAATCCCCCCAGCTTTTTAAGCAGCTTCTTATGTGCTCGGGGTATGACCGTTATTTCCAGATAGTAAAGTGCTTCCGGGATGAGGACCTTCGGGCCGACAGGCAGCCGGAATTCACACAGATTGATATGGAGCTTTCATTTGTAGATGTGGATGATGTAATAGATGTTAATGAACGCCTTCTGCAGAAGCTTTTTAAGGAAGGCATCGGGATAGATGTTAAGCTGCCGATACAGAGAATGACCTATGCAGAGGCAATGCGCCGCTTCGGTACGGATAAGCCCGACATACGCTTCGGAATGGAGCTTCAGGACGTATCGGAGATAGTAAAAAGCTGCGGTTTCGGAGTATTTGCAAATGCTGTTGAAAATGGCGGCTCCGTCCGGGGAATTAAGGTGGAAGGCCAGGCTGAGATGCCCAGAAAGAGAATCGATGCTCTTGTTGAATATGCCAGAGATTTTGGCGCCAAGGGGCTGGCCTGGCTGTCAATAAACCAGGACGTCTCCTATAAATCCTCCTTTGCCAAATTCATGACGGAGGATGAATTATCGGCTCTTGTTGCAGCCATGGAGGGTAAGCCGGGTGATATGCTTTTGTTTGCGGCAGACGAGGATGAGACCGTATTTGCCGTACTTGGCAATCTGCGGCTGGAGATTGCACGGAGTCTGGACTTGATTAACAAGGACGAATATAAATTCCTGTGGATTACCGAATTCCCTCTTCTGGAGTATTCAAAGGAGGAGCAGCGGTATGTGGCAAAGCATCATCCGTTTACAATGGCGATGGAAGAGGACCTGCCCCTTTTGGATACGGATCCTTCAAGGGTCAGAGCCAAGGCTTATGATATCACGCTGAACGGAACCGAGATCGGAGGAGGCTCCGTCAGGATATACCAGACCGATGTACAGGAAAAGATGTTCAAGGTTCTTGGCTTCTCCAGGGAAGAGGCTTATGAACGTTTCGGATTTCTTATGAATGCATTCAGGTACGGTGTTCCGCCCCATGCTGGACTGGCATATGGCCTGGATCGTCTGATAATGCTTATGGCCAAGGCTGACAGTATCAGGGATGTTATAGCCTTTCCTAAGGTTAAGGACGCTTCATGCCTTATGACGGAGGCTCCGGGATCTGTGGATGATAAACAGCTTAAAGAGTTGGGTATTAAAATATCAAACGCTCCCTCTATTTAAATTGTGGCTTGACAGAGGTGTATATATTTGTTATTATTGCTTTAAAGCGTTGCACTTTAAAGCGTTGCGCTTTAAAGCAATAAATTATACACCCCGTGCTGGTGGGAAGAGGGAGCAAAATGTTTATAAAGATTTTATTTTTAGTCATTTTTTTTGCCTTAATGATCCTGGTAGGCATTTATTCCAGAAGGCATGCTACCAATGTCGAAGATTTCGTACTAGGAGGCAGAAACGTAGGACCCTGGCTGACGGCTTTTGCTTACGGCACATCTTATTTTTCAGCGGTTGTATTCATCGGGTATGCAGGTCAATTTGGCTGGAAGTACGGTATATCTGCAACATGGATAGGTCTTGGCAATGCCTTTATCGGAAGCCTGCTGGCCTGGGTTGTATTGGGACGCAGAACGCGTGTTATGACAAACCACTTGAAATCGGCTACGATGCCTGATTTCTTCGGAAGCAGATTTAACAGCAAGGCAATGAGGATTGCCGCTTCAGCAATAGTATTCATATTTCTGGTACCCTATACTGCTTCGGTATATAACGGTCTGTCAAGGCTGTTCGGCATGGCATTCAACATTCCCTACAAGGTATGCGTAGCAGCCATGGCAGCCCTTACAGGATTATATGTTATCCTGGGGGGTTATATGGCAACGGCAATCAGTGATTTCATTCAGGGTATAATTATGCTTGTGGGAATAGCAGCGGTAATAGCTGCTGTGCTTAACGGACAGGGAGGCTTTATTGAAGCTGTCAAAAAGCTTTCGGAGTTTGAAAGTGCGGTGCCTGTAACAATGGGTCAAAAGGGAGCATATACCTCCTTCTTCGGACCGGATCCGGTTAACCTTGTAGGGGTTGTGATACTTACCTCCCTTGGAACCTGGGGCCTGCCTCAGATGGTACATAAGTTTTATGCGATAAAGAATGAAAAGTCCATAAAGACAGGTACCATTATTTCCACCGTATTTGCCGTAGTTATAGCCGGGGGCTCATATTTTCTGGGAGGCTTCGGAAAACTGTTTGACGATCCCGCTATATATAATGCAAATGGTTCGGTAGCCTACGATGCCATTGTCCCCCATATGCTTTCATCACTGTCGAATGCACTGATAGGTATAGTGGTTGTTCTTGTGCTGTCGGCATCCATGTCAACCCTGTCGGGTCTGGTGCTCACATCCAGCTCAACCCTAACGCTGGATTTCCTTAAGGGCAATATCATAAAGAAAATGAGTGAAAAAAGCCAGCTTACAATTATGAGGATATTGATAATATTCTTTATCCTGCTTTCGGTGGTACTGGCATTTGATCCTCCTTTATTTATAGCGCAGCTGATGTCAATATCCTGGGGAGCGCTAGCGGGCTCATTCCTTGCGCCTTTCCTGTACGGACTGTACTGGAAGGGAGTCACAAGGGCGGCCGTATGGGCATGCTTTGCAAGCGGCATAGGAATTACTGTTTCCAATATGTTTTTCAAGTATATAGATTCACCTGTCAATGCAGGAGCAATTTCAATGCTGGCCGGACTTATCGTCGTACCTGTCGTAAGCCTGATTACTCCAAAGATGAATAAGGATGAAGTCAATGAAATATTTACCTGCTATGACGAACCGGTAACAGTCCATGCAAAAAAATCAATATCGGAACAGTAATGAACTATTTTTATATTGTTTTTACGGCTCTTATTTGCTAGAATAATTATTAAATTTATTGCATGAATTTTAAGAGCCTGAATATCAGATATAAAATGGATATGCCGGGCCCATGCATAACGGCATATTCATTTTATTATTGAAGGAACAGGTTGCGAATTCCTGTGGCCTTAGCCATGGGTAAGCAATCCGGGTTAAGTAATTCAATAATATTCATAATGCACAGCATAAGATTACAGGCTATGCAGCTTGAGAATTGACTACAGGCTTTACTTAAGAAAGGGGTATAACAGTGTCTGAAAAAGTAATAATGCTTGGCAACGAGGCATTTGCCCGCGGTGCATACGAAGCAGGCTGCAAGGTGTCCGCGGCTTATCCCGGAACGCCAAGCACTGAAATAAGCGAGAACATCGTAAGGTACGAAGAGATTTATTCGGAATGGTCCCCGAATGAGAAGGTTGCCCTTGAGGTTGCAATAGGAGCTTCGCTAAGCGGTGTCAGGGCTATGGCGTCCATGAAGCATGTGGGCTTTAATGTGGCATCGGATCCGTTGTTTACAGTCTCTTATTCGGGGGTTAACGGCGGATTGGTGGTAATAGTTGCCGATGATCCCGGGCTGTACAGCTCGCAGAATGAACAGGATACGAGGGCGGTGGCAAGAGCAGCCAAGGTACCGGTACTGGAGCCTTCCGACAGCAGCGAAGCCAAGGAATTCGTAAAAATTGCATTTGAGATAAGTGAAAAATATGATACGCCTGTTATTATTAGAAGTACCACAAGGCTCTCCCATTCCAGAGGGATGGTCAGCCTGGATGACAGGATGAATATAGAGGATAAACCTTATGCGAGAGATGCGGCCAAGTATGTTATGATGCCTGCAAATGCCAAGGTGCGCCACCTTGCGGTTGAAAAAAGGGAGCTTGCCCTTATGGTGGATGGCTGCAGCTTACCTGTCAACAGAGTAGAATACGATGATTTATCCATAGGTGTAATTACCTCCGGTATTCCGTACCAGTATGTCAAGGAAGCCCTTCCGAATGCATCGGTGCTTAAGCTTGGCATAGTCAATCCTCTTCCTAGAAAGCTGATAGAAGAATTTGCTTCCAGGGTAGAAAGGCTTTACATAGTAGAGGAGCTGGACCCTATAATTGAGGAGCAGGTCAGGTCCTGGGGAATTAAGGCTGTTGGCAAGGAGATACTTACAGTCCAGGGCGAATATTCGGCCAACCTTTTGAGAAAAGCATTAGGAGGCGAGGATCTTACAATTGAGCAGGCAGCCCAGGTGCCTAACCGTCCTCCCATATTGTGTCCGGGATGTCCGCACAGGAGCGTATTTTCGGTACTCAATAAGCTGAAGATACATGGTGCAGGCGATATCGGATGCTATACGCTGGGAGCCCTTGCACCCTTAGGCGTCATAGATACCACAATTTGCATGGGAGCAAGTATTTCCACCCTCCATGGCATGGAGAAGGCAAAGGGTAAGGATTATATCAAAAACTGGGTAGCTGTGATAGGTGATTCCACCTTCATGCATACCGGAATTAACTCACTGATAAACATGGTGTACAACAAGGGTACGGGCACAGTGATTATTCTGGATAATTCAACGACGGGCATGACCGGTCACCAGGACCATGCCGCGACCGGCAAGACACTTAAGGGAGAGCCCACATATGCGGTGGACCTTAAGGAGCTTTGTGAGGCGGTTGGAGTAAAGAATGTATATGTTGTGAATTCATTTGATACAATACAGCTTGAAAAGACGGTAAAGGAAGCAACAGCTCTTGATGAGGCAGCTGTAATAATTGCACAGGCGCCCTGCGCATTACTGGACAAATCCCCTGCCAAAAAGAAGTACCGGGTGAACAGCAAGGTCTGCAAAAGGTGCGGAATGTGCCTGAAGCCGGGATGCCCCGCTATAACGAGGAATGAAAAGGGCGATATTGTGATAAACGATACAATGTGCAACGGCTGCGGATTATGTGTAAGCTTATGCCGCTTCGGCTCAATAGAAGAAGCTTAAGGTGAGGAGGGTATCTATGAAGACAAGAAATATTATGATTACGGGAGTAGGAGGACAGGGAACCCTTCTTACCAGCAGGATATTGGGAGGCTTGATTATTCAGGCGGGATATGATGTGAAGCTCTCAGAGGTGCATGGCATGGCACAGAGGGGAGGCAGCGTTGTAACCTTTGTAAGATACGGCTCCAGGGTTTACGAACCCATTGTGGAGGAGGGGCAGGCTGACGTATTAATTGCATTCGAAAGGCTTGAAGCCCTGAGGTATGCCCATTTTCTTAAAAAGGGCGGCGTAATTGTGGCAAATGATCAAAGGATTGATCCCATGCCGGTTGTTATCGGAGCGGTGAAATACCCCGACAACATACTTGAAGGTCTGTCAGAAAGCTACAAGGTGTATAGCGTGGATGCGGCTGAAGAAGCCAGAAAGCTTGGCAACAGCAGGGTTTCCAATGTAATAGTGCTTGGCGTGGCAGCGCAGCATATGGATTTTTCCAGAGAAGAATGGCTGAGCGTAATAGAAAAAACAGTCCCTGCAAAAACAGTGGAGCTTAATAAAAAGGCATTTGACATCGGGTACAATCTTCATAATGAGAAGCTGCAGACCGGTGAATAGATATTAAAGCCGGCCGGGCAGGACTTTAAGCTATAATAAACGTGGGGACAGGAGGAATATATTATGATTTGGAATGAAGCTAAGGAATGCATGAGTCGTGACGAGATGACAAACCTGCAGAGCGCAAGGCTCAGAAAAATGGTAAACAGAGTTTACCACAGTGTGGAGCATTATCGCAGGAAGATGCAGCAGATGGGAATTGAACCTGGTGACATCAAGGGCGTAGAGGACCTGGGAAAGCTTCCCTTTACAACAAAAAGTGATCTGAGGGATACTTATCCCTTCGGGCTTTTTGCCGTACCCCAATCCGAGATTGTCAGGATACACGCATCCTCCGGAACTACGGGCAAGGCTACGGTGGTGGGATATACCCGCAAGGATATTGAGATTTGGCAGGAATGCGTTACCAGGGTACTTGCGATGGCAGGGATAGGCATTAATGATAAAATCCAGGTGGCATACGGATATGGTTTATTTACCGGAGGTCTGGGACTCCATTACGGTGCGGAGAATTTGGGAGCCACCGTTGTTCCCATGTCCACCGGCAACACCCAGAGATTGATTACCATGATGGAGGACTTCGAGGTAACCGCTATAGCATGCACGCCTTCCTATCTGCTTCACATAGCGGAGACCATTCAGGAGGCAGGCAAGCTTGACAAGATACGGCTGAAGGCAGCAATATGCGGCGCTGAACCCTGGACGGACAATATGAGGAACGAAATTGAGGATAAGCTGCATCTGAAAGCTTATGATATCTATGGCTTAAGCGAAATCCTCGGACCGGGTGTTGCTGCGGACTGCGAGTACCATAAGGGACTTCACGTATACGAGGATCATTTTATACCGGAGATTATAAACCCTGAGACCCTTGAGCCATGTAAGGAAGGCGAAACAGGAGAGCTGGTATTTACAACAATAACTAAGGAAGGAATACCCCTCTTCAGATATCGTACAAGGGATTTAACCAGCATATCCTATGACAAATGCGAATGCGGAAGGACTCTGGCCCGGATATCCAGATTCAAGGGACGTTCCGACGACATGCTTATCATCCGCGGCGTAAATGTATTTCCTTCCCAGGTTGAGGCTGCGCTGCTTGAGGTTGCGGAAACCAGTCCCCATTACATGATGATCGTGGACCGCGTGAACAATCTGGATATATTGGAAGTACAGGTTGAGGTAGAGGAGCGTTTCTTCTCGGATGAGATTAGAGAGCTTGAGATGTTGACCAAAAAGATTTCCCATGTACTCCAGTCAGCTCTTGGAATTTCTGTCAAGGTAACCCTGGTGGAGCCTAAGACCATAGCCAGGTCTGAAGGCAAGGCCAAGAGAGTGATAGATAAACGTAAACTGGTATAGGAGTAGTTTACAGGCGGCTGCATATTATTTCATATTTTATATGGATAGGAGGAAGCTATGGTTATCAAGCAATTATCTGTATTTCTTGAAAATAAGGAAGGAAGACTTGAGAGAGTAACCGAGGTACTGAGCGCACATAATATAAATATTGCATCCTTTAGTCTGGCTGACACATCGGAATATGGCCTGCTCAGGATGATAGTATCTGATCCGGAGGAGGGAAAAAGGCTTCTTAAGGAGGAAGGCTTTTCTGCTAAGCTGACGGATGTTATTGCCGTAAAAATTCTTCAAAAGCCCGGAACTCTGCATGAGGTTCTCAAGGTGATAAGCGAGGCAGGTCTTAGCGTAGAATACATGTATACGCTGGCTACAGCCGGGAAGTCCACATCAATTATAATGAAGGCATCTAACTTAAGCCGTGCCCTTGAGGTACTGACAGCTAACGGATATCAGGTATGCACTGATAAGGAAGCGTACGAAATAAATAACTATGTCGAGAAATAATGTTTGACATAGCTTAAAATTAGTGATATCATATGCTTATTGCTGAATAGGCAGCAATATATATTTTTTTTTGGAGGAATTATCATGAACAAAGGTACAGTAAAATGGTTTAACAATCAGAAGGGCTTCGGCTTCATATCTGACGAACAGGGTAATGATGTATTTGTACATTATTCAGGACTTAATATGGATGGCTTCAAGTCATTAGAGGAAGGCCAGGAAGTAGAGTTTGAAGTGGTTCAGGGAGCCAAGGGCCCTCAGGCAACTAACGTAACAAGAATATAATCAAGATTGGTTTTACAGTGTACCTTTTTCTAAACTATATATAAGATATATATTTTTAAGAAATAGCTATATTGTTATAAACGAAATTGATTAAAAAAGATGCCCCATAAATCAGAAGATTTAAGGGGCTTTTTTTTATGAAACCCTATCTTATGGCAAACCTACTGTATATCCTGTCAAGGATTGTGCGCAAGGGCCTGTACAGCATAAGAGCCAGAATGAAATTCAGGATGCAATGGACTACATCAAAGATTATACCGCTTGCAAAGTATGCCGCTGCTGTCCCTATGCCTCCAATAAAAAGATACGGAACAGAGCATAGGGCTCCGAAGGCAAGTCCGTAAAAGGCTGAAAATATGGCCCAAAACAGTGCATTATCCCTGGCTCGGAAAATCAAAACAAGCAATACCAAAAGCGGCCACACATAGAGATAATTAACCCACCATATTCCGAATCCGTAAATTAACAGCTCCGCTATGTTGAAAACAATAACAATAAATAAAGTCCTCCACCCGTAAACAAGGGTACATAATATGAACAACAGGGTGACCAGCTCCACATTCGGCAGCAGGCTTAGAGCTACCTGTACGCAGATTATCAGAGCGGAGAGCATCCCTATTAACACAACATCCTTAGTGCGCATAAATACCTCCGTCAATAACCTGTCTTAAGGGTGAGCTCATACTGGTTCCCATCCTCAATGGCAATATCAGTGACACCGTAAAAGATATCTTCACCTTCTTTTGTGATGCACCACCATTCCTCCTTTGAAGTATCGGCACTGCGACCATCGACCCCTGTAATAAAGAAGCCTAAGTCGCTGTCAGAACCCTCAATCAGTCCTTTCTCATCAAGGGCCTGCTTAAGATAAGCGGCACTGGTTTTGATTTCATATTTTTTTACTTCTTCATCCGGTATTATTACCTGTACGGTAATTAACTTCTTCCCATGATCCGTGCCCGGCTTTGTTCTAAAATACACCAACAGCATAGCTGCTATGACAATAATAAGCAGTATGCCTGCCAGGATAAGCCCTGTCTTGTTTCCTTTTCGCTGCATATGATGCTCCTTTCCATAAAAAAACCTTACCCACAGAAAGGATAAGGACAATAAGTAATAAGCGTCGCAGCGCGACAGCCGGATTTAGCTTATTGTACCCTTGTCCAATACTCGTGGAACGCTTGGTACCGGTTTAAGCAGGTCTTCTGGCTCATGGATCATAACCGGTTCAGAACCTTCCCAGATTTCCGGATCATAGAAATCCAGTGGTTTTTCAGGAATAACTCCTGTCGGAACCGGCTCCCCATATACAGCGGCGAGACCGCACAGGCTTTTCACCTGTTTCCCTATTATGTCGGATATCTGCGTACATTTATGTATCCGATCACTTAAACCAATGTTGTACGGCAGCCTTTAAAAGCATGCCTGCCTTGATTTAGAATATGTTGCCCCTCAAGACATTTTCAGTATATCATTGTAATTTACACCATGTCAAATAGTATTTGCTATTTCTTTCTGCCATGATATAATAGGATTGTCATATTTAAACTATTTAATAAATATAATACGGCGGACCCGGTCATAAACGGCAAAGCCTAAACTTATAAGGAGTATTGGATCAGATGAAAACTACCCGTAAGCCATTCGGAAAAACAAGCAATAATGAAGAGGTTATCCTATACACTATAAGCAATAGCAACGGAATGAAGGTATCCTTTATCGATTATGGAGCCAATATTGTTAGTATAGTTGTACCTGATTCAAAGGGCAGCGAAGCGGATGTGGTTCTTGGATTTGAAAACATTGAAGGATATGAGGAAAATGCGCCGTTTTTAGGCTCCTTTATAGGAAGACATGCCAACAGGATCGGCAATGCAAGCTTTGAACTGAACGGCAAGGTATATGAGCTCGATAAAAACGACGGGAACAATAACCTTCACAGCAGCTTCAGCGGCGGATATCACAAGAAGATGTACCAGACTGAGGTTTTCGAGGAGCAGGATGCAATAAGCATTGAATTTTCCAGGCTCAGTCCTCATATGGAACAGGGCTTTCCGGGGAACCTGGATGTGAGTGTTACATATACTCTTACCGAGAATAACGAGCTCGTGATTGAATACTTTGCGGTTTCCGACCGTGATACGGTTGTGAATTTTACAAACCACAGCTATTTTAACCTTGGAGGACATGACAGCGGATCAGCACTTGAACACAAGCTCTGGATAAAGGCAAACCAGTTTACGCCAACCACAGATGATTTAATTCCAACAGGCGAGCTTTGGGATGTTGAAGGAACACCGATGGATTTCAGGACAATGAAGAGGATCGGTAAAGACATTGATGAGGATTATGAGCCGCTGCGAATTGCAGGCGGTTATGACCATAATTATGTACTTGACATAAACGGTGATGAAATTGAGAAGGTAGCTGAGCTGGTACATGAAGAAAGCGGCAGAGTGATGGAAGTATTTACAAATATGCCCGGAATGCAGTTTTATGCGGGCAACATGATTCCCCCTGTTAATAACTGCAAGGGAGGGAAGCCCTATCAAAGACGGGGAGGCCTGTGCTTTGAAACGCAGTATTTCCCCAACTCCTGCAATATTAAGTCCTTCCCCTCATGCATACTTAAGGCAGGCAAGGAATATGATTCCGCGACCATATATAAGTTTTCCGCCAGATAAACATTATAGTATCACAAAGACCTTACACCGGCTAATTTAAAGCTGAATATAAAGAACCATAGATTGAGTTTGACTAATAATATTGCATAATAAAAGGAGGTTGTTTATACCTCCTTTAATTTTTGCATTCTTTGATCTATTTTGTTCCGTATATCCTGTCACCGGCATCTCCAAGACCGGGGACAATATAGCCGTTTTCATTCAATCTTTCATCCAGGTTGCCGATAAATATATCCACATCCGGATGTTCCCTGGTTAGTCTTTCGACTCCTTCCGGCGCTGCGATAAGGCAAAGGAAATGTATCTTTCTGACGCCTCTCTTCTTCATAAGGTTCACCGCGGCTACTGCGGAGCCGCCGGTTGCCAGCATGGGATCCACTATGAAGATTTCACGCTCCGAAGCATCTGAGGGCAGCTTGCAAAAGTATTCAACAGGTTCAAGAGTCTTTTCATTCCTGTAGAGGCCAACATGTCCGACTTTAGCATTTGGAATAAGGTTCAGTATCCCGTCCGCCATATGGAGGCCAGCCCTAAGTATAGGTACTATGCAAAGCTTTTTCCCTTCAATTTCCCTGGCGGTTGTCTTTTCTATCGGAGTTTCAATCTCAATCTCCGTAAGCGGAAGCTTTCTTGTAGCCTCATAACATATCAGCATTGCTACCTCCGATACAAGGTCCCTGAATTCTTTGGTCGATGTTGTTTTGCGCCTCATAATACCCAGCTTATGCTGTATTAAAGGATGATCCATGATGTAAACGGACATATTGTATACCTCCTGGCTTTATATTAAATTTTTCCTAATCTTCATTATACCAAATAATAAGCGAGGATAAAAGATTTTATTTGTCCGTATGACAAAAAAGTTTATGAAATAAAGAAAATGGGGATTTTTGGGCAGAGGAGAAGCCCGGTAGAGGGGGGGGAGGGTAACTGCCGGGCTTGTTTTATGAAAAAAATTATCTTGTAAGCAATATTGTTTTTTCTTTGTTTCTATAATAATTATAAAAGATATATATGAGTATTGTGTGGATATATTATGAACAAATTGTTAATAAACAAATAGAATTTGGCAGAAATATGTTAAGATTTAAGATAAGCCTGCATAATGCCGATTAATATGATAATACAATTATAAACCAGGGATAACAACAATTGCAGAGTTTTATTTTATGTCCTAAGCGAATAATAGTATTACAGGATTGATGTTTTACTATTGATACTTGAGTCTGAATACTTGCCGGGAGAAGGTGGTTCTTATGTCAAATGTATTCAAAAAGCTGATAAGCAAAGAATTAGGCGAGATAAACTATCACCGCTATTTTTCCTTCATAAAAAGGAACTCTGACAGAAGATTATGCGATAGTCAGGTTATATTTGAGGATATGTATGAAAAGCTGAGACACAGGGATTATAAGTCCATTGCCAAAATGCATAACAGGCTTAACGAGACAATGCTGCTGGCATTCAGAATTACCAGAAACTTTATATTTGCGCTTTTGTTCTATTTGGGTGCAATGATTTATCTTATAACTGCGGACATAAGGCCGGAGCTGACCGTAATAGCTCTTGTTCTTATGAATATATGCTTTTTATATAAAGTCTATGAATTCATATGTAATAAGTTTTGTTATATTGATGCACAGATTATATTGGTTTATAAAGCAGTGCTTGACCGGATCATATTAAGCGGCCATCAAAGGCAGTTTAAATAAAGCCAGGAAGGCTTTATACACATATCCGGGAGCATTATCATAATGTATTCTGACAGATTTTGCTCCCGCCGNNCCCGCCGTTAAGACTAAATATTTTTATTTTTTATCTTTCCCTTATATGCGATGAGAAATATGCTGCAGGCAAATAATCCGATACTGAACCATTGGGATGTTGACAGTCCTAATAATATGCCTCTTGCTGTATCTCCCCTGGCAAATTCCAGAACAAAGCGCATAATACTATACATAAGCATATAAACAGCCAGGATCCTTCGTGCCTGTATTTTCTTTCTTGACATGATATAAAGAATAATAAATATTATAAAATTTACTGTGCTTTCTGCAAGCTGTACGGGAAACAGCGGTTGATTATTCGGCGCATAATCAGAGATTCTAAATGTTATACTGAAAGGCCCGTCATATGGAATACCGTAACAGCAGCCTGCAAAGAAGCATCCTATACGGCCGAAGGCGTGAACCAGGGGGATAACCGGAACAATAGCAGGCAGCATATCGTAGAGCTTCAGCTTGTACTTCCTGCAGTAGCAGATCAGCATCAGAAGGCCGCCTATTAAGCCGCCATAGAAAACAAAGCCTCCTGTAAGCAATGACATTATATAATCGGGATTCTGCACCAGGAGTTCAAAGTTCTCAATAATCCACGGCAGTTCAATTAAGAGGTATAATATTTTTGCACCTGCAATCAAGCCGATGATTCCATATAAAAATGAAAACAGAATATCCTCGGCTTTTATTGAATACCTTTTACCCAGACTTATTGCAGTTAAGACGCCGGCTATTGCACCAAGCACTATCATAAGTCCGTACATTGCAATTGTATGGCCAAAAAAATGAATAACCGGAAGCATGGTTTATACCCCAAATAATTATTTAATAAAAAAAAAGGCTGTCGACTAATGCCGGCAGCCAATTCTTCAGACATTAAGAAAGAGAAGCCAAGGCACCTACACATGCAATACAAGCCAGGAATGCTATTGCACATGCTGCCAGACCGATTATACTTAAGACGATACCGGCTGTTGCCATTCCCGAAGGAGCGGTCTTCTTAGCGCTGATACCAAGAACCAAACCGATTACAGCCAAAATAATACCTAATAAGGCTCCATATCCGAAGAAAATACATACTACAGATATAATACCAAGAATCAATGATGCTATAGCTTTGCCGTTGGATTGCTGTTCCATAAGAACCCTCCCTATTATTTGTTTATGGACATATTATAGATAATATAGCTGCTAAAGTCAACATAATTCGATAATATAAACAGTACAATTCATGCTTTGTTTACATAATAATGCATGAATAATAAATCTATTATTTTATATTAGTATTTCCTATTTCATAATTGTTATTTAGGATGATTTTCACAGGGAAGGTATTTACAATATATCTGAACTAAGATATCCTTTGTGATAAGCCGGGAATATAAAAGATACATAAACATAAGGAGAAACAGGATGCACAGGGATAATATGGAAATAAACGATATAGGATCGGTTATCCGGTATTTTAGGGAGATTTATAGAATCTCACAAAGCAAACTATGCAAAGGCTTATGTTCAATAACAACCCTGTCCAGAATAGAAGCCGGTGAACGGGATGTGGATTCGCTGCTGCTTGAGGCTCTGCTTGAGAGACTTGGAAAAACTACCAACCAATTTGAACTGATATTATCGGATTCCGATTACATACTTTATCAGACAAGGGAAGAAATAAATGAGCAGATAAGGGCGGGCAATTTTGAAAAGGCGGAAGACCTGCTTAATGCTTATATGAAGGAAACCCGTATCAAGGGTAATATACACAAGCAATTTACTGCAGCAGCATTTGCCAGACTGAATCAGCTTCGCGGAGGCGATGACGAGCTTACCATGGATATGCTTACTAAGGCAATTGAGTACACTGTACCCGACTTTAAAACCAACAGGATTAAGGACCAATATCTAAGCCATACCGAATTGATTATAATCATGGAAATAGTCAGGCACATGCTGGATGCTGATATGTATTCAGGAGCCGCGGAGATAATTCTTCAGGTTATGGATTATCTGGATAAGCGTGATTTGGGGGAGAAAAGCAGTAATATGTATACCGAGGTGGCCGTGACAGCCTGCAAGCTGTTTATTAAGGAGAATAATCCGGAAAAGGCTCTGGAAATATGCAAAAAGGCACTGTCTAAAGTCTCAGGCTATCTTAAGCTGGATAATCTGGGCGAGCTTAGTCTGATAAAGGCAATGATGACGGAAAAAATACAGAAGAAAGAAGACAAATGGGAGTCGGGCAAGAAGGAATGTCTTAAGCTGTATCTGCAAGCATATCATATATTTGCTTTTTGCGGGGACACCAATGAAGCGGACAGAATAAGAAAGCACTTGATGGAGGAGTATGAATGGGAAGATACCGGCTGGGAGATATAATCCGTATGACAAGGAAATCCCTGTCAATCACACAGGAGCAGCTCAGCAACGGAATATGCTCCGTTGGGACACTGTCCAGAATAGAAACAGGAAGGCAAAACCCGAACAGGGATATATATGAGCTCCTTATGGAACGAATGGGAAGGATAAGGGAACGGGCCTATTCGATGCTTTCTGTTTCTGATTTTAAGGTGCTTGATAAAATGAGACTCTTTGAGGAGTACATCAAGCTGTATGATTACGATAAAGCTGAAGAAGTACTTGGGGATATCAAAAAGAATCTTGGGAACTCCAATCTGGACAGGCAGTTTATGATAAGGGCTGAGAGTATTATCAATTATCGCCTTAAGAGAATTGATGTGAGCGAATTCCTGAAAAGACTTCAGGAAGCCATAATTATAACAATACCCATGTATGGTACCATTTCCCTGTCCGGCTGGCCTCTGACTTATAACGAAGCAGTTCTGCTTCTCAATATATCTACGGCTTATGCTGAAATGAAGGATTATGACAGTGCCGTAAGAATACTGAAGTGTGCTTACGAAGCAATGAAGCAAAGCTACATGGATGAACAGCAAAGAGTATTATTCCATGTCGGCATTGCCAATAACATGTCAAAATGGTACGGGATGGCAGGTGATTATGAGAATGCCATAGCAATTGCCAATGAGGGTATTGAAATCTGTAAAAGGTTCAAGCTTGGCAATTCACTCCCCAATCTGATATACAGCGTGATTTGGTGCAAGGAGAGGCTTATAGACCGGGGAGAATTACCGCAGGATAGTAAAAGGGATTGTCTTAACAGCTTATTATCGGCTTACTATCTGGCATCAGCAATGCAGCAGTCATTTATTGCCCAGTTTCTTAAGAAGCATATAAATGATAATTATATGGATCTGACAGGGCATGATATCTGCTAGATAGCGTCTATCGGGGGCATATCATTGCATATTATTATGCCTTCGTCAGCAGCTTTATTTACAGGTGATGCGGGGAGTAATACTGTGAGTAATGCAAGTAACAGGCAGGCAATAAGCAGTTTCTTTTTCTTCATAATAAACCTCCTCATAGTATATTGAACATAATGATATTAAAATTATACAATCTATTTACAAAAATTAACATATCGTATCTGGAAAATGTTTCTAATAAAATTTTCCGGATTCGACATGGTATTTTATAGTATTATCCATTATAATATATACACTATACATTTCTTCTTAACATACCTTTGCAGCGGAAAAGCTTACAGATAAACTATGATAACTTCTTAATGCATTTGCTGTATTTTTCATATATGGCAACAGGTGTATGGGGAAAAATAAAGGGCGTGTTGGTTTCTAACTATATAAGTTGGATTTGCAACATGTCCTTTATTTTGGATGCTATAATCCCGGCAGCCATATCAGGCAGCTTTATTATATGAGAAAGGGCTTTGAAAAATTGCCTTGACACCTTTGAATTTGTGGGAATATAATGCAATTATATTGCTGTCTGATATTATAAGTATGTTTTATATGTGAGTGTTTTCAGGCAAATAAAAGTAAATATATAGTATGAAGAGAGAGAAGATAAGATGGATGCGAAGCGATTTGAAGAATATTATGAGAAAATACGTGATAACTGCGCAAGGGTAATTATTGGGAAGGATGAATGTATCCGAAATATTGTTATTGCATATTTGGCCGGCGGACATGTACTTTTGGAGGATGTGCCGGGTACAGGCAAGACAATGCTGTTTAGGGCATTTTCAAAGTCCGTTGGCGGCAGTTATAAGCGAATTCAGTTTACGCCTGATATCATGCCTTCGGATCTGACAGGCATTAATTTCTATAATATGAAGACCGGTGAGTTTGAATTCCGCCCCGGCCCGCTATTTGCCCAGATGATTTTGGCTGATGAGATTAACCGTGCAACACCCAGGACCCAGTCAAGCCTGCTGGAAGCCATGGCTGAAGATCAGATAACTGTCGACGGCAAAACATATTTAGTGGAAAAGCCCTTTATGGTAATGGCAACACAAAATCCGCTGGAATCCGGCGGTACGTTTCCGCTGCCGGAGGCCCAAAAGGATCGGTTTATGATGAAGCTGTCCCTGGGATATATGAAGAGGGAGGAAGAGACATCACTGCTGTCAAGAGAGTCATCCGTTGATATATTGTCACAGCTCGGACAGGTTGTATCGATGGAAGAAACATTTGCTTTGCAAAAGCTTTATCACCAGGTTGAGGTCAGTGCTCCTGTGAAGGATTATATCATGGATATAATAGAAAAGACTCGAAAGGATCGCCGGATTATATTGGGAGCATCCACAAGAGCTGCTCTGGCGCTTTATCAGGCATCTCAGCTAATGGCAGCAATACAGGGGCGTCTCTTTGTCATTCCTGAGGATGTCAAAGAATTGGCAGTATGTATTCTGGAACACCGCATGAGCTTCGCCGGAGTGGTTCGCACCAATGAAGCGTCAGATATCTGCCGGGAGATAGTGGATGAGGTGCCTGTTCCAACAGAACAATAGGTACCCCCCCACGGAACCAAAGGTTTCGTGTCGTACCGAAGGTTCCGCGCAGGTACAGAAAGTACCGTGTTGTACCGAAGGTTCCGCGCAGATACCGAAAATAATGTGTCGTACCGAAGGTTCCGCGCAGGTACAGAAAGTACCGTGTCGTACCGAAGGTTCCGCGCAGGTACAGAAAGTACCGTGTTGTACCGAAGGTTCCGTTTAGGTATCCTTTATATCCTGAGGAGAATTATTATGATTATATTTTTGTCAGTACTTTTAACTTTCGGCACTATTTTGGAAATATTATCCCTAAAGGATAGCTTTTCTTATATAAAGTATCATTGCGTACCGTCAAAACAGGGATGTGATCCCGATGAGGCTTTCAGGATCATAACAACCGTATCAAATTACGGAAGAAGGACAATACCGTTTCTGAAAATAGAGGAAGTGCTTCCGGGAGATATTATTATTCAGGGTGCAGAAAAGGTGATGAATGATCAATATAAATTCATATATACCCATGTACTTTATATACGTCGTAAACAGAAGATAACAAGAACCTTGCAGGCATCACTGCCCAGCAGGGGGAGATATGCTTTTGAGGGCTGCAGGCTGCTTGGCGGAGATTTTCTGGGTTTCAGGGAGAATAAGAAGGATATACATCAGTATGAAGAGATAACCATCTTTCCAAAGCGACTGGACAATGCTTCAATACACCGGATCTTATCCGGGTATTATGGGGATTTCTCCGTTAAGCGGTTCTATCTGGAAGATCCGATATTGGTCAGCTCCTACAGAGATTATACAGGAGCGGAGCCTATGCGTTCTATAAGCTGGACGCAAAGCGCCAGGAGAAATCACCTCATGGTAAAGGAATTTGATTATACGATGGATTTATCCGCAACAATTCTGCTGGATGTTTGCCTGCATTGGTCGGAGGGAGAACATACCCAGAAGCTGGAGTATTGTTTTTCCCTGGCAAGGACAATAGCAGAATTTCTGGAGGACAAAAAGGTATCCTACCGTCTTCTGACGAATGCTTTTATCCCCAAGGGTTATGCTTTCCATAACGACTTGTCGAAATCAGGCCAGGGCTCACATCATTATACGATGCTGTTATATGCTCTTGGCCAGGCGACATCCAATACGCAAAGTGATATTGACCGTTTATATGACATGATGATAAAGAATTATTCCGGTGAAAATGCCGTCTTTTACATTGCGCCCTTTGAAGACGAGAAGCGCAGCGGTCTTGTTAATAACCTGCAGAATCGCTTGAGCTGCCGGGTCTATCCGATGTATGCATCAGCAATTATGGGAGGCTTGGAGGATGCTGACTAAATTATACAAGCTTACTTTTGATATCAGTGTATGCTTCACAATCGGAGCTTTCCTGCTGCAATATGCCTGCGGCATATCGGTTCATGCAGGGGGTTATCCGGTATTGCTTCTTGCCGCACTGTTATCGGTTTTACTTGAGCGTAAAAAGCACCTGAAAATTTCGGTTATGATTCTGCTGCCTGCCGGCTATCTGGCACTCCTAAAGCCTTCTATACCCGAGTTAATCATATTTCATCTTATATGGGCATACATTGCTTTTGTGACGATTACGGAACGAGTTGTTATCAGTAGGGATAGGTTCGTCGATATGCTGAGGCGCCTTGCATATCTTTTTATACCCCTTGCCTTCTTTCTGGTTACCGGTTTTCAAAAGGTTATTCTATCTATGCAGGCCGCAGGCCCTTATCTGACCGCATCCCTGATAAGTGCAATATTTCTTATGCGGCATTTACGTGCCCTTAATCATATGAAGGTACTTAAAATGTATGGAAGGCAGCAGTTTGTGGAGCTGATAGTATTCATGCTGATCTGCTTATTACTAACAATTGCAAAAGCTCCGCAGAACCTTGTGAGAGGTCTGAAGCTTACATACCTGCATCTGCTAAAACCCATACTGACGTTCATTGTCAACACCTTAAGCCTTATATTATATGTAATTGTCAGCATGTTTTTGTACTTTATAGGTTTACTGTCAAAGAATAAGGAAATACAAAACAGAGGCTTTAGCAGCGATAGCGCAGCAGACCGGTTGATTAAGATAAAAGATAGTTTTGATGGCAATTCCGAATGGGTTGTTCCATTCCTGTATTCTGTCGGTATCATAGCCGGCTTGCTGTTTGCATTTTTCTTTTTCCGCCGGCTTATGGGCGAAAAACTCAGACAGAAGCTGCCGGCAGATATAATGGAACTAAGGGAAGCAATAGAGTATGATTCTGACAGGAGAACGAAATTCAGAAAGAGAAGGCCAAAGGATGCAAGAGAAGCCGTCAGAATGTATTACGGGAGGTTTCTGCTATGGTTGAAAAGTAAACGTATACCGCTTCAACTTCAGGATACAACCGAAGATATAAATGATAAATATATGAGAGCGCTGACTGAGGATAATAAAGCAAGACAAGATGCATCACAACAGCTTAGGCAGCTTTATAGAAAGTCAAGATATCAGATGGCTGAACCGATTACCTCTAAGGAAGCTGAGAAGGCAAAACAGCTTTATAAAACATTAAGGAATTCTAAGGTTACCGGAGAGGGTTAAGGATATGGATAATGTGGTTTATGCACATATTGGGAGATGAGCAGAAAGACTTCCAAAGTATTTAAGAACTAACGTAATAATGATATGGCAGAGCCAATATATTATATAAAGACTCATATATTGGTGAAGCTATGGATAATGGGACCGATAACCTGAAGGACATTACATTGTTTGTCAGAATGGGCATACTGGTATTGAGTATTATTTTAATAGTCGGACTTGGGGTAAGAATACTGCCAAATCCTGTTACAGTATCAAACATAGGTAAAAAGAGGGACCTGCCAATATATTGCGTGAATACCGATGAAAAGAAGTTATCCTTATCCTTTGACGCAGCCTGGGGAAATGAACAAACACAGGTTATTCTGGATATATTGGATAAATATAATGTCAAGGCGACCTTTTTTATGACAGGCAAATGGGTAAGCAAGTATCCGGAGGATGTTAAAAATATAGCTGCGGCAGGACATGATCTCGGTAATCATAGCGAAAACCATAAGCAGATGTCACAGCTTAGTAAGGAGCAATGCATAGATGAGATAATGAAGACTCATAACAGAGTCAAGGAGTTGACAGGAATTGAAATGACTCTGTTTCGTGCTCCCTACGGAGATTACAATAATAATCTTGTGGGATCGGCCAGGGAATGCGGGTACTATACGATCCAGTGGGATGTGGATAGCCTTGACTGGAAGGA